>CALUWZ010000123.1 GCA_944324625.1 uncultured Mailhella sp.
GGCCATTAATGTTGAATCCATAAAAAGTCTGGCATCGTCTTTGCTTGAAAAGCCTGAGTACAAAGACAGAGAGCTTTCCGTGGAAGATAAAACAGAGCTTGCCCGATTGCTGCGCAATTATGCCCAAAATGCAGGCGTAAAGCCCAAGGGCGTGGAATTATTGAATCAGCAGCGTATAGAATATAATGTGGAAGACAGGGCAAAGTTCAATCAAATTCAGGAAGGCGACATTCTGGGAGATTTTGAGTTTGTGCGCTTAAAGCAAAAAGGGGTTGAGCCCGGCTTTGAAGCCAGAATGGCATGGAAACCCGAACATACGGCCGGCATGCAGACAGCGGGCACGGACCTGAATGTTTTGGCAAGGCAATACATTGACCGTTTTGTAAATAATGAAATCGAAGCAGGGCCGTCCGTCGGCAGAGAGTATTCTCTGCGTGAATTTACCGATGTTCAGCAAAAAATTTCAGCCATAAAGCAGCAGGTTTCCCAAGGGGCTGTGCTGACGGATAACATGCGTGAACAGATATACAGTGCAGCCTTGGCCGATCAGGACATAGCCCACCATGTTTCGGGATATGTAAAACGCAATGCGCCGTATTTTACGGCTATCCATTATGTAAAAATGGATTATGCCGAGTCCGACAAAACCATTGCCCATAAAATTCGTATTCCCGAGCGTACGGCAAAAGGAAAGCTGCACAGGGAGTTTACGCAGAAAACACGCCTTGAGGCCAACAGTTCTGCGCTGAAAGAAACGCTTGCTACGGATTTGATGCGTTCAATGGGAATTGTTTCGCAAAATGCCCGTCTTATTCCTGCGAAATATGCGGACGGCAAGCTGAAGCTTATGGTTGAAGCTGAGCACATGAGCATGATTGACCAAGCAGGCGAAAAGCTTAGTTTTAAGGATTTTTCAGGGAAAATTCAAGACGGCATTTTAACGTCAACCGATGCAAACGGAGCCAAAATAAGCGACCCTGTTATTGAAAACTGGGGACGGAACAAAATCCTGTTTTTGCTGATGGCTGACAGGGACGCCATAGGTTCGCGGGGGGACAATAAGGGCAGAATGGGGGATACGTTTGCCGCCATTGATCCGGGACATTCTTTGGAAGGTTTTATGACTTTTAAAAATGTCCATTCGGATTTTTCCTTTGATCAGCCTTTTACAAAAAACATGCGTTTTAAAAACTTTTCCATGTTTGATGATTGCTCATTTTCGGAAAAAATGCAGGGCATACGGCAAATTCTGGATATGAGGGAAAACGGCGCGGATTTGAAAGTGTTTGACAGTTACGGTACGTGGCTGAACGAGCAGATTCAAAATTCCGCCGATTCCGAAGAAAAGGCAGAATTTAAAAAATTAGCCTCGGACGTAGAAAAAATGCGTTCCCGTTTTATTGCAAGACGGGATTATATTTTGGATGAGGTTTTTGGTGAAAGGATACAGTTTATCAATGCCAATCCTCCGATTTTGGATTCTTTGGATGCACTTGAAAAACTGACTTCCGAAACCCGCATGACATCTGAAAACGGGGAAATTGCTTTGCGTCATCCGCAGCTGGCAGGTTCAAGGCAGGAATGGCATATTGCTTCCGATACGGCTGGAGGATATGTGCTGACAACAGAAGCAGGCCGTGAGCCCGCCGGTCTTCGTGAATTTTTTCAAAATCACGGTATTGACTGTCCGTTGCAGACGGCTGGCGGACAGGTGCGCATACATGTAGCGGCACAAAATATACAGAATTTTGTGCAGGCCATGACGGAGCGGCATGTTGTTGAGGCAAAGCACAGCAGGGTATAGGGCTGATAAGTTTTCTGCTGTGATTTTTTGCAGGGGCTGAGAACAGAAGCTGTTTTCAGAGGCTCTGCTAAGAACAGCCGTTATGCAGTGATGTGCAGTTTTTTAAGAAACGGTGTACGCTGTTTTGCTGTTCAAAGCAAATTTTATACTTTTAATTAGGCGAAAAGGCAGTTCATTCGAACTGCCTTTTCAGGTTTTATGGCTTTTGGTTATTGTGGATTATGCTTTGCAGCAGCCTTTATGACGTATGGCTGCGCGGGTTCTTTTTTGTCTGCTCCAAAGAAGCGGTTTGATTTTTCTTGTGTAGCGTGATGCTATTTTTGCAAAAAATCCTACGCAAAAGGCTGAAATAACGGTGCCTTCGCGCAGTCCGACAACTGTATGCAGGCAAATCAGCGCAAGAATGACAGAAGAAACAACAAGACTTACATCAAAAAGAATTTTGATATTGCCGAAATTTTTTCGGAATTTATTGGCAATGATAATAACAAGGCCTTCTCCCGGAATAACTGTGGCGTTGCTGACAATTTCAATGCTGATTCCCACGCCGAGAACGGCAGAACCGAAAATGCACAGCCCAAGCTGGCCGATATAATTATGATTTATCAATTCAATTACGGGTTCGGCGGCCAGCATCCAAAAATCAATAAAAATACTGAACAAAAATACGGCAGGAATTTGCAGAAATTCTACCATATTCAGACGCCGTTTCAGCAAAACACGCTGGCAGGCCACAAGGATGACATTCCAAATAAATGTGGTTGTTCCAAGGGTTACGGGCAAAATAAAGGTAATGGTATACGGAAGGCTGGTGACGGGTGACGTTCCCAGATTGGATTTGGTAACAAGGCAAACGCCAAGGGCGCAGATAAGCAGTGCCGTGCAGAAGCAAAGATAGCGTTTTATATATTCTGATGTGCTGTTCATTGCAACCTCTTTTAAAACCGCAGTTATATGAAATGTTATATAAATATTGTACAATGTATGCAGAATGCGTTCGGACGGAGAAGTCCGCCAAAATTCTGCATGAAAGGGGACGGTGTATTGTCAGTGCGTAAAAATAATACTATTACATATTATTTTTTTATGCAAATTTTTTGAAAAAGTGCGGAACAAGCTCAAACGATTTTTAAAAATAACGTAAAAACAATATGTTATATATAAAAAATTACACAATTGCATTTCTATATTGTATTATTTGGATAAATTTTTTGCGGTTTTAACGCAAAAAAAATTAAAAAAAATTTTTTTAAATTATAATATATTGAAATAATATTATAAAAAATTTGTTAAATTTTTCTCAAATGTAGTCTGCAATGCAGTCTGCCTTTTGGCAGAGTTCGTAATAAACGGCGGAGCAAACAAAAAAGGGGATGATTGTTTCCAATCATTGCCCCACTCGAAAATTCTCGATTATTATAGCTGTCTTTCCAATTTACATGTAATAAACAGAATTTTCTTGCTTTCAGTATATATACTATTGTATAGTTGTCAAGAAAAATAATAATACTTACAAGGGGCAGATATGAAAAGAAAAGTTTTTGGTTTTGATTTGGGGATTGCCTCCGTCGGATGGGCTGTGTTGGAATTTGATAAAGAATATTATGATATGGAAACAGGTGAAGTCAGCAGTGATTACAATCCTGAAAAAGGGGAATTGACGCAGGGCAAAATTTTGGGATGCGGCGTACGCTGTTTTGCCGAAGCAGAAAATCCAAAGGACGGTTCGCCTCTTGGGGCTGTAAGGCGTGAAAAGCGTTTGTCCCGCAGGGCGTGCAGGCGCAAAGCACGGCGTATGGAAGCGATAAAGCGGCTTTTTATCCATAAAAATCTTATTCCGTCCGAATATTTGCAGGCAGAGAAAGAAGAAGTTTTGAATAATCCGCAAAAGCTGAATGCGTTGTACGAAACTTTGTATCTGCGGCAGATAGGGGGCGATGTGTGGGATTTGCGGATTAAGGCACTTTCCGAGCCGCTGACTGCCATAGAGCTTATGCGTGTTTTGACGCATTTGGCAAAGCACCGCGGTTTTAAATCTATTCGCAGGGCTGTTGAAGAACAGGACAAGAAAAGTGAAAGCGGACAGATTTTATCAGCCATAAAGAAAAATATGGAACAGCTTTCAGAAAATAAATCGCTTGCGCAGGTAATTCTTGAGCGTGCCGACGGAGGCAAAAAACGCAACAGTGACGGAGATTATTCCAATTCTATACCCCGTGCCGAAATAGAACGTGAACTTGCCATGATTTTTGAAGCCCAAAAGCCTTACGGGATTTTTACGCAGGATTTGTACGATGATTTTGTGAAAATCGCATTCAGACAGCGCGATATAAAAAGCGTTGGGAATATGGTTGGCTTCTGTACATTTGAAAAGCAGGAAAAACGCGCTCCCAAGCAGGCACCTTCGGCAGAATTTTTTGTGGCTTGGAGCAAGATTAATAATCTTTGCGTGTATGAGGGGGACGAAAAACGTGTTTTGACCGATAAAGAACGGCAGGCGGTTTTTGAGCTTTTGCAGACGATAAAAGAGGTAAAATACAAAACCATTTCTTCCAAAGTATTTAAAGGAAAAGATATTCAGTTTGCCAATTTAAATTATAAAAACACTGTCAAAAAAAGTACGGAGGGAAAAGAGAAACAAACAGATCCGGAAGATACACTGTTTTATGAAATGAAAGGCTGGCATACGCTGAAAAAAGCTTTCGGCAAATTATGGCAGGAAGCACAGACAAATACTGAACTTTTGGATAAGGCCGTAACGGTTATTGCCACGGAAAAAGCCGATGACGCAATAAAACAGGGTTTGCAGAAAATTAGCGGAATGCCTGAGGCGTATATTCCTGTGCTGCTGCCGCTTTCTTTTGACAAGTTTATTAATCTTTCACTGAAAGCGCTGTATGCCATAAATCCGTATCTGCAGGCAGGCATGAAATACAACGAGGCATGCGATAAGGCAGGATATGATTTTAAGGATACTGGAGAAAAGCTCTGCGAGAATAAAGGCAAATTTTTGCCTGCTATTCCGCAGGAAAAACAAACAACGGTACCTGTAGTAAACAGAACAGTTGCCCAGTTCCGAAAAGTGTATAATGCCATGGTGCGTGAATTTGGCGAGCCTGATCAAATTAATATTGAAACAGGCAGAGCATTGAAAATGAACCGCAAAAAAAGAGATGATCTTGTAAAACAGCAAGAGGCAAATAAAGCAAAAAATGCCGACGCAAAAGCTTTTTTAAATGAAAACGGTATGCGTGACAACGGCACCAATATTTTAAAAATGCGCTTGTACAAAGAGCAGGAATGCAAATGCATATACAGCGGAAAGGTTATTGACATCAACCGCCTTGATGAAGTCGGTTATTTGGAAGTTGATCATATATTGCCCTATTCCCGAAGCATGGACAATTCTTCTGCCAACAAAGTGCTTGTGCTTTCTGACGAAAACCAGAAAAAAGGCAGCAGAACGCCTTTTGAATATATAGGCAGTGCCGATCCTGAAAATACCAAATGGAAAGAGTATAAAGCTTTTGTGCAGTCCATGCCTAATCTGCCGAAAAATAAAAAAGAAAAACTGCTTACTGAAACATTTAATGACCGCGAACAGGAATTTCGGGCCCGCAATGCAAACGATAACAGCTATATTGCATTGTTTGTAAATAAATATCTGCAGGACGGCATAGATT
>CALUWZ010000124.1 GCA_944324625.1 uncultured Mailhella sp.
TATGGAACTGTATCTGCGCATTGCTCCCGAATTGTATCTCAAGCGCCTTATTGTCGGCGGTTTGGAAAAAGTTTTTGAAATAAACCGTTCATTCCGCAATGAAGGCACGGATACAAAGCACAATCCCGAATTTACCATGTGCGAATTTTACTGGGCGTATGCGACTTTTTGGGATTTGATGGATTTGACCGAAGATCTTTTCTCAACCATTGCCGAACGGGTATGCGGCACAACCGTCATAACCTATCAGGAACAGGAAATAGATTTGACCAAGGGCAAATGGGAACGTATTACATTCCATGATTCTTTGGAAAAATACGGCAATCACAAACCTGAATTTTATAATGATATTGATGCCGTCAAAGCATATCTCAAAGCCCGCGGGGAAAAAGACTTGGATAATTTCGGCATAGGAAAGCTGCAGTCCATGATTTTTGATTTGGACGTTGAGCCGAAGCTTATTCAGCCCACGTTTGTTTATTATTATCCTGCCGAAATTTCTCCTCTTGCACGCAGAAATGACGAAAATCCTGAACTTACCGACCGCTTTGAGCTGTTTATTGCAGGCGGCGAACTTGCCAATGCGTTTTCCGAGCTGAATGATCCCATTGATCAGCGTATCCGTTTCCAGAAGCAAATGGAAGCAAAAGCGCTCGGCGATGAAGAAGCCTGTCCTCTTGACAATGACTATCTGCGTGCCCTTGAATACGGCATGCCTCCCACGGCAGGCCAAGGTGTCGGCATTGACAGGCTTGTCATGCTCTTGACTGATTCACCTTCTATCCGTGAGGTTATTTTCTTCCCTCACTTAAGACTTGAAGAATAGAGTCCATGGGATTTGAACTCTTTATTGCCCTGCGCTATCTTTTTTCCAAAAGACAGCAGGCCTTTATTTCCGTTATTTCCGTCATGTCCGTGCTTGGCGTAGCCATAGGCGTGGGCGCTCTTGTGGTTGTCATGGGAGTTTACAACGGTTTTACGACAGATATCCGCAATAAAATTTTAGGTGCCAATTCCCATATTTTTGTTCAGAGCATTGCCCCCGAATTGCTTGATGCGGATGAAGACGGGAACGGCGGCTATTCTGCTGTTGCGGATAAAATCAGGCAAAATCCCGAAGTGCAGGCTGCTGCCCCTTTTTTGTATACGGAAGTTCTTTTTTCCAGTCCTCAGGGAGCTACGGGACTTGTTATCCGAGGTATTGAACCCCATAAGGCAGATGAGGCGCTCACTGTTCTGCAGCATCTGAAAGAAGGGTCATTAAATGACCTTGTCCGTCCCAGAGGGGCCCAAGGCATTGTGATCGGCGAAGAACTGGCAAACCGTTTCGGACTTCGCGTCGGCAGCCGCGTCAATCTCATGTCGCCGAGCGGAGAACGCACAACGGCAGGATTTGTTCCCAAAATCATTTCCTACAGGGTTGCGGGCATTTTCAGGACAGGCCTCAATGATTACGACAGCCGTCTGGCTTTTATTTCCCTGCAGTCTGCCAGAGAGCTGATCGGTGTTCCGCAGGGCAGGGTTTCGGGCATTGAGGTTTTTCTCAAAGATCCCATGAGGGCTAAAGAGATAGCTGCCGAGCTGCAGGCCGAACTTCCTGATTATCTGTATCTGAAAAACTGGATAGATATCAATGCCGGGCTTTTTGCCGCCCTGCAGCTGGAACGCATAGGCATGTTCATTGTGCTGGCTCTCATTGTTTTGGTCGGTTCTTTTTCCATTATCACTTCCCTTGTCATGCTTGTCATGGAAAAAACCAAGGATATTGCCATATTGATGTCCATGGGTGCAAGTTCTTCCTCCATCCGCAGGATTTTTATGCTGCAGGGTACGCTTATCGGCTTAATCGGCACGGTTATCGGGTATATCGGCGGATTGACCCTTGCGTTTTTGCTGCAGAAATACCAATTCATCGAATTGCCTGCGGGGGTTTATGCTTCCGATCACCTTCCTGTTCTTATTACCTTTTTTGATACGGCTCTTATCGGTGCCGCGTCCATGTTCATGTGTTTCCTTGCCACAATTTATCCTGCCCGTCAGGCATCCAAGCTTGTGCCGGCTGAAGCGCTTCGCTACGAGTAAGGGGATGTCATGCTGTATACTTTAAAAAAAGTTTCCAAAATTATTTCCACCCCGCAGGAAGAAATCACTATTTTGGATAAAGTGGATTTTACCGTTCGGGAAGGGGAAACTCTTGCCGTGCTCGGCGCTTCCGGCAGCGGAAAGTCCACATTTCTGCATATTTTGGCGGGCTTGGACAACCCAAGCGATGGGGAAATCCTGTTTTGCGGCAAAAATATTCATGCCTTGCCAGAAAAAGAAAAAAATTTTATAAGAAACAGACAAATGGGGTTTGTGTTTCAGTTTCACCATTTGCTGCCTGAATTTACCACGTTGGAAAATGTTGCCATGCAGGCCGTTATTTCGGGCATGCCTAGGAAAGAGGCCATGGCAGAGGCAATGGAACTGCTGGCAAAAGTTGGGCTTGCGGACAGGGCAAAACACCTTGTCACCACGCTTTCAGGCGGTGAAAAACAGCGCGCGGCCATAGCAAGAGCCGTGCTTTTGTCCCCGAAAGTATTGCTTGCCGATGAACCTACAGGCAATCTCGATCCCAAAACCGGAGAGCAGATTATGCAGCTTTTGACGGATCTGAACAAAGAAAAAAACATGACGCTTGTTATGGTTACGCATAATATGGAAATAGCAAATCAAATGCAGCGTGTTGCAGAATTAAAGTCCGGAGCTTTTCATGAACAGAAAATGGCTTAATATCATTTTAACTCTTGTTTTTTGCTTTTCAGCGGCAGGCAATGCCTTAGCCGCCAAAGTGCTTCTTTTGCCCTTTACCGTCAATGCGCAGGGCAAAAACACTTTGCAGAAATCTCTTGAGGAACTTTTTACCGACAGTCTCCGCAAAAGCGGACTGCAGGTGATAAAAAGAAATGCCGCTGCCGCAGACAGTGCGGCTGCACGCAGTCTTGCCAGAAATGCAGGAGCGGATTATGCCTTGTTCGGAACATACAGTCAAATAGGGGAAAGCTTCAATTTGGATATGCGCTTTGTGGAAGCAAAGTCTGACATGTCACGTCCCATCAGCAAGCAGGGCAGCAATTTGCTTATGCTTAATTCTGTTGTGGAAGACGCCGTCAGAACCATGAAGACTTCAATCGGACATAAAGGCGGCATTCAGGCCATAGATGTCCGCGGAACATTGCTTGTGGACCCGGAACGTGTGAAAAACGTTATGGTTTCCAGAGTCGGGGATAAAGTCAATGACGAAAAGCTTGACGAAGATGTCCGTGCAGTGTGGGCGCTCGGCTATTTTACCGACGTAACCGTTTTTATGGAAAACAATGATGTGCTTGTGGTTCAGGTTGAAGAAAAGCCCCGTATCAATGCCATACGCGTGCTCGGTTCCGATGCCGTGAGTGAAGAAGATGTGCTGGGAGCCATGACCACGCAGGTGGGTTCTGTTCTTAATGAAAAAAATATTATTAATGATCTTGAAGTGATAAAGGAGCTTTACCGCAAAGAAGCCTATTATCTTGTAGATGTCAATTATGAAGTTCAGCCTGCCGCCAATAATCAGGGCGCAAATTTAATTATTAATGTCGATGCGGGCAATAAGCTGTATGTCAAAGAAGTCAACATGATCGGCGTTGACGAAGATATGCAGGACGAACTTCGCAAAGTGACCAAAATCCGTACCCACAATATGTTTTCATGGTTTACCAAATACGGAATTTTGAAAGAGGAAGATATAGAGGGCGATACGCAGCAGGTGCAGGGATATCTTGTGCAGAGCGGCTACCTTGACGCCATAGCCTCACGTCCCGATATTATTTATGAAGAAGACGGCATTATCGTCAATTTCAATATTTCACCCGGTATACGCTATAAAGTCGGTCAAATCGGCTTCAGGGGCGATTTGCTCGAAAGCACGGATGAACTGTTTGAAAAAATCAAACTGGATGAAGTGCAGAAAGAGGAAGAGTATTTCAACCTTACCGTCATGCAGGATGATATTCAGAAGCTGAAAGACGTCTATACCGGATACGGATATGCGTTTGCACAGATAAACGTAGATACGCCTTTGGACAAAGCCAACGGCATTGTGGATGTTTTTTACATTCTTCAGCCCAATGAAAAAGTATATATCCGCAATGTTATTTTGGAAGGAAATACGGAAACCCGCGACAACGTTATTCTGCGCGAACTGCGTCTTGCGGACGGTCAGGCGTATGACGGCGCAAAAGTGCAGCGTTCCATTGAGCGTCTGAATAATACAAATTATTTTAAAGATGTTAATGTGGACTTGCTTCCCACGGGCGATCCGGGCGAAGTGGATATGAAACTGTCCGTTGTGGAAAACGAAACCGGCAGAATCGGCCTTGGTATCGGCTATTCCACCTATGACAACGTGGGCGTCAGCGCAAACATCCAAAAAGATAACCTTTACGGCAAGGGATATTCCGTCGGTCTGCAGGGGTATATGTCCAGCAAAAAATCTTCCATGCGCGGTTATTTTGTAAACCCGCGCGTGTATGATACCAATCTCGGTTTTACCGCCAGCGTTTATTCAGAAGATTATGAATGGTCAAGCTATGACAGAAAATCCACAGGTACGGAACTGGGCGTTTTTTATCCTATCGGCGAATATACAAGAATTGTTCTGAATTACCGTTTGGAATACTATGACATGTATAATATTCAGCCCAATGCCAGCTCTGCGATTAAGTCCTATGAAGGCGAAAACTGGGCAAGCGTAATCAGCACGGGCATAATCAGGGATACCACGGATAATATCCGTTTCCCCACAAAAGGAACAAAGGAAAGTATTTTTGTTGAATACGGGGGCGGCATTATCGGCGGCAGCGACAACTTTATTAAAGTGCGCGGCTCATACGGATTTTATTTTGGACTTGCCAAAAACCATGTCCTGCATGCAAGGGCAACAGGTATAGCCGTATATAAAAACGGAGATGATCCGATTCCCGCATTCGAACGTATTTATGTCGGCGGCATGACGACGCTTCGCGGATATGATTACGAAGACGCCTCAAGTCTTGACCCGTATACAAGGGAAGTAATCGGTTCAACCAAGGCTGTTTACGGTTCTTTGGAATATGCATGGAGGGTCAGCGAAGAATTCAGCATTTCTGCAGTTCCCTTCTTTGACTTTGCGACCATTGCAGATGAAAAATACAGCAATCTGTTTGATAAGAATTATTATTCAACAGGCCTTGAAGTTCGCTGGAATTCACCTCTCGGCGATCTGCGCTTTGCCTACGGCATACCGCTTACCGACGGTTATGACGGAAGAGATCTGTCAGGAAGATTCGAATTCACTATGGGCGGTGCATTTTAATCAGTAATATTGCATGATTGCAGAAAAAATAAAAAAAAATGAAAAATTTGAAAATTTAACTTTACAAGGCAGGGAAGTTTGTATATAAAGACATCTCCTGTTGAGG
>CALUWZ010000125.1 GCA_944324625.1 uncultured Mailhella sp.
GTATCAAAAGTTCTGATTGTTAAATATATTAATGTTAATACAGCATAATAATCCTTTTCATAAGTGTAAAGCAAAATATTTCCGGGACGCAAAAAATCCATGGGGAAAATTTTTCTTTAACCTTGAAATTTAATTAAAAATTTCAGTGCTGAAAGTTTTTCCGTTTAAGTCAAAAATCCGAATTAAGGTGGGAAAATTTTGCATAGCATTTAAAGTTGTGTTTATAACTATTTGAAAAAATATAATAAAGTTATATTGGCACACACATTGCTTTAAAGTTGGCATACCTAAAACCTTAGGAGGGGTGAATTATGACATTAGTTGTAAATAACAACCTGATGGCAATGAACGTAGCGAGAAACTTAAACAGTCACTACGGACGGCTTTCCGACTCTACTCGCAAATTGTCATCCGGCTTACGTGTAGGTACTGCCGCTGACGACGCAGCCGGCCTTGCAATTCGCGAACTTATGCGTTCAGACGTATCCACGCTGAAACAAGGTGTCCGTAACGCCAACGACGGTATTTCCTTGATTCAGACCGCTGACGGTGCTCTTCAGACCATTGACGAAAAGCTCATCCGTATGAAAGAGCTTGCGGAACAAGCTTCAACCGGTACGTATGATTCCGTACAGCGTTCCATCATCGACTCTGAATATCAGGCTATGGCTTCAGAAATTACCCGTATTTCCAGAGCTACGGATTTCAATAACATTAAACTGCTTGACGGTAGCCTGAGTTCAGATACGCACGACGGCAGCGAGATGAAAGCAACAGGCAAGCTGAAAGTCCACTTTGGTACCGGCAACCAGTCAGCCGAAGACTATTACTACATTAAAATCGGTTGTACGACTGCGTCTGCACTTGGCCTTGGCAACAGTGCAGGACCTGATTCAAAAACAAACGGCGGTTTCTCCATTTCCACCCAAGAAGGTGCGCAAAAATCATTGGAGGCCATTAACCGCGCCATTGTTTCCAAGGATAATATCCGTGCTGATTTGGGTGCGCTGCAAAACCGCCTTGAAGCAACAATCAGCAACCTGACCATTCAGGCAGAAAACGTACAGGCTTCTGAATCCCGAATTTCAGACGTAGACGTTGCAACCGAAATGACCGAATTTGTAAGAAACCAAGTTCTCAGCAACTCTGCGGTTTCCATGCTTTCACAGGCAAACCAGCTGCCTCAGATGGCTATGCAATTAATTGGATAATATTTAGGAAATTTGCTGACAGGGGTTATTCCTTTGTTTAGTTCATCAACCTAGGTATAAGGTATACCAGAGATTTTCTTCTGCCTTTTGGCAGAAGAAATCCCTGAGTAAAATCCAATAACTGTCCTTAAAAACCTTGTATGCTCCTGCGTATAAGAGGAGGTGCTAAGGATGTGCATAGTGATGTACAAAACCTGACAGTCCATTCATGAAAATGAGTGGACTTTTTTTTATGCTTCGGGTTCAGCGAACGCTGTGTCAAAAAAATGAATGAGAAAAATTTTCGTCAGCTATTCTTTTTCTTTTATCAGGCTTTTATATTTTTCCAAGGCAAGTTTTGCCGCTTCGTGTTCGGCTTTTTTTATGCTGCTGCGGCTTGCAGTGACGGAAAAACCCTGCGGCGAAACATAGCATACGGTGAAGGTTTTGGCGTGTTCAGGCCCTGACTGGTCAATAAGTTTGTATTCCGGAGTATGTTTGAAGTGTGCTTGGGTAAACTCCTGCAGCAGGGTTTTATAGCTTTTTTTCTGTACCATTATTTCTTCTTCGGGAAATTTTTCCTTAAAAAGTTCCAGAACAAATTTTTTGGAAGTCATGAAATCGCTGTCCAGATATATGGCGCCGAGCACGGCTTCCAAAGCATCGGCAATAAGGGCAGGCCTGTGCCTTCCGCCTTGGTGTTCTTCGCCTACGCCAAGCTGCAGATATTTTGGGATGTCCAGTTTTCGTGCCAGTTCCGCCAAGGATTTTTCATTGACCATGCCTGAGCGGAAATGGGTTAAAATACCTTCTCTGGAATTTGGAAAGCGTTTGAAAAGTTCTTCGGAAATATGAATTTCCAAAACGGCATCGCCCAAAAATTCCAAACGTTCATTATGTTCTGTCCCTGAATTTTCGTTGATGTAGGAACTGTGGGTAAGGGCTGTTTCAAGCAGGGAAATATTTTTAAAGCGATAGTTTAACGTATCTTGCAGTGCTGAAAATTTATTGTCCATATTGATAAAAAAAGAGGGGAACAAGTCCCCTTTTTGTTAATGTTTATTTTTTGTGCCGATTATGCCGGCCCGTTTTTCTAATCTTCGTCGGGATTTTGGACCCAGTGCTGGAATTCTTGGTCAAAGCGTTCCTTAATGGTTGTCCATGATTCGCCGGTTTTGAAATATTCGTCAAGGGCATACAGGTGATTGTCGATAAAATTCATAATGGTATCGGCATTCAAAAGAGCATAGTCAAGTCCGGAGCGGAAGTTTTCCATGGCCTCGATGATATCGGGGTGATTGAAGTTTTCTTCGGGCGTATCGGCAACAATGGGCTGTCTGTAAACTTTTTGGTATAAAATTTTCAGGTTGTTGTACTCAATGTTGTCGATATGCTGGGAGCGGATGTAATTGAGCAGATCTTGGTGCAGGCTGGTAAAATCGGTTACCGCTTTGTATGACTTGGTAGTTTTGAGAAACGGGTCATAAGTGAAAAGGGCAAAATATTCATCGTACAGCAGTTTTTTGATTTTAATGAATGCATCTTTCGGGTACAGATACTTTTCAATGTCCACAAAGCTTCTTTTGCCGTCTATAACGTCAATAAGGCGCATTTTATGATGCAGAAGTTCTCCGTAAACACGGCCTGCCCTGCGTTTCAGCAAAACAATAAGGGTTTGCTGCGTACTTTTATACATGACAAAACTTGCGACAAATCCCACCATACTTACGGAAAATACGGAAACCGGGGCACTCAGAAAGGCCATGTGCATAAAATCCACGGCTGAAAACGTAAAGAAGAGGGTGCTAATAGATGAGATGAGGCAAATTGTGGCAAAATACACACAAAGGTTTTTATAGATTTTCATTTTTCACCTATTAAAAAATAATTGAAATTAAACACAAAAAAGCAGCCCGAACACTGCGCCTTTCTTCTTTATGACATAGTCGGCACTTTGTAAAGGAAAATTTTAAGGCAAAATTATCTGAGATTATTTCCAGTACAGTTTTACGGTTTCGCAGTTCTCGCGCAGGAATTCTATGACGCTGTCATGGATAAGGCCTTTGAGATTGCGTTTGTCCGCCCACAGTTTGCGGATGGTCGTGGCGTCAATGTTAAGGGTGGGAATGTTGATAAATGTGCATATTTCCGCATTGTTCAGTATGAGCTTGGCTTTTTTTTGGCGGCAGAGGGGCTGTGAAGCATTTTCTTCGATAATAATGCTGTCATTCCAGTAGGTTTTTGCCGTCTGCCAAAAATCTTGGGCTGTTTTGCCGTGTCTTGCCACAATAATCAAATGGGCGGTTTTATACAGTTCCAGACCGTTGTGCCATGTGGGCAGGTTTTTAAAATCTTCAATGCCCATAAGAAAAAAAGGCTGTGCCAAGGGGTGGGATTTTTTCCATTCCCCTAAAATGACATCTGTGTAGGAAATGCCCCGTATTTCTTTTTCAATTTCATTTATATGGATGAAATCAATATGCTGAAGGCTTTTTTCTATGCACTGTACCCTAAGTTCAAAAGGAAGCAGACCTTCTTTTTGGGGGTGATTGTAGGAAACCAATAAATCCACGGCGTCCAGTTCCAGCTCTTCGGCAATTTCAATGGCGTGACGCAAGTGCCCTATATGAAAGGGATTAAATGCGCCGCCCATGATGCCGATTTTTTTATTTGCGAACTTGTCCATGACCGTAAACAACAAACTTGGCTGTGGTTAATTCTTCTACGCCCATGGGGCCGTAAGCATGGAGTTTTGAGGTGCTGATGCCTATTTCCGCACCGAGGCCGAGTTCAGATCCGTCATTGAAGCGGGAAGATGCATTGACAGCCACCATGGCTGCATCGGCCTCCCTCAAAAAGCGCTGGGCATGTTCATAGTCGTTGGTGCAGATAATTTCGGTATGGCGGGAACCGTAGGCATGAATATAATCAAGGGCTTCGTCAAGGGAGTTTACGATTTGGCAGACCATCTGCAGTGCGCCGAATTCTCTGCCCTTGTGTTCTTCCAAAAGCGGTTTTGCCAATGTTTTGAAAAACTGTCTGCTTTTTTCGCAGGCAAAAATTTCCACTTCCTTTGGAGCCAGTTTTTCTTCCAGCAGGGGAATGAACTTTTCGGCGATGTTGCTGTGTATGAGCATGCCTTCCAAAGCATTGCACACACCCGGACGCTGTGTTTTGGCATTGAAAATAATTTCTGCAGCCTGCTGTAAATCGGCACTTTCGTCAATGAAAGCATGCGGAACGCCTTTGTCGTGTTTTAAAACGGGCATTGTCGCATGGGCGGCAATGGACTGCACCATTTTTTCTCCGCCTCGCGGTATCATGACGTCTATAAACTGAGAAAGCCTGCACAGTTCATAAATGCTTTCCCGTTCGGTGTTTTCAATGCTCTGCACAATGTCAGGGGTAAAATTGTTCTGCATCAGGGCTTCCCGTATGCATTTTGTTAAAATCATATTGGAACGGAATGCTTCTGAACCGCCGCGCAGAATGACGGCATTGCCTGCTTTCAGGCATAAAATGGCAGCATCTACGGTTACGTTGGGCCGTGATTCGTAAACCATGGCGATAACGCCGAGCGGTATGCGCATTTTGCCCACCAAAAGACCGTTGGGCCTCTGCCATTGTTTGTCCATGGCTCCAACGGGGTCGGGCAGGGAGGCAATGAACTTGCATGCATCTGCCATGGCGCCGATCAGTTTTTCATCCAGTTTCAGGCGGTCGATTTTGGGAAGGGAAAGGTTTATTTCCTTGGCGCGGGCAATGTCCAGAGCATTCTCCGCAAGAATATTTTCTTTGTTTTTCAATAAGATATCCGCAAGGGAGAGTAAAACGGCGTTTTTTTGTTCGGGATTTGCTTTTGCAATTAAGCGGGAAGCTTGTTTGGCTTTTTGGGCAATATCATATATAAGTGCTGAAAGTTTTTTCATTTTTTTGCCTTTTTGACAAGTTTGTCAATTTGAATTTTTATGTATTATAAAGGTCTTAGCGTCAATTTGCAATATAAAAATAACAAAATCACGTTTTTTGTCTTGTCTGTTTTCAAAAAAAACTGTACTATTCAATTTACAAAAAAGTTATTTTTATTTGGGTGAAATAACTCCGAGGAGAAACTATGTCTTTGAAAGAAAAGAAAAATTCACAAAAAACACAAGAGGCGGAACTTGTCAAAAACAGCCCGAAAAATGATAAGGGATATCAAAGTCCTTACGGCGGTTCTGCTGAAGATTTACTGAAAGAAATGCAGCAGGAAATTTCTCCTGAAGCAACGCCCTTATGGCAATATA
>CALUWZ010000126.1 GCA_944324625.1 uncultured Mailhella sp.
CTTGTATCTGTTGACATTTTTTTTTTTTTTTATTCTGTACATACCGATAAAAGGGTCATGCCACAGCAAAAGCTCGTCAAAAAACAAATCAAAATCCGTAACTATGCTTTCATTCCCCACATTGGCAAAAACATTTCTGTCCCTGAGCAAAAGTTCAACCCCCAAATTTTTGGACCACTCCTGCTGTATCCAATGGATAATGTCGCTCATATACGAATATGCCAAATAATCCAAAGTAACGGAAAACCGTTTGCCCGTCCTGTCGCGGGGATATCCTGCTTCATCAAGAAGGCGGTTTGCCTCATCGATATCAAATTCACTGTCTGTTGGGGCATAATAGGGATTGGTATGCGGCATGCCGCCATTTACGGGTTTTATCGAATCACTGCCGTAATAGCCGGCAAGCTTTTCTTTATCCAGTGCCAAAGCCAAAGCCCTGCGGACCCTGATATCCTGAAAAAGCGGTTTGCGCATGTTGTATGTCACCACCATATAGGGATACGTCAAATCCATGGGCATGACATCAACCTGTTCCATGTCAAAAGCATCAATATACGACGCAACCCCGTTGCAGGAATAAAACATGAACATATCAACATCATTATTTTTCAATGCATAAAAAATTTCATAAAAATCAAAGAAAATTTTAAAATTAAGCCTGTCTATGCGCACACTGTCTTTCAAAAAAAATTTATCGAATTTTTTCATGCGGATAACAATGTTTTCTTCAAAACTTTCAATGCAAAACGGCCCGGACCCGATAAGCGAATACGTCACGGAAGAACGCGTATAATAATGCGCAGGCAGTATCGGAACCAAAATGGGAATTAAAAACGTAGGAAAATTTTCCATGGGATTTTTCAGCGTAATGCTGAGCACATAATCCCCTGTTTTTTTTACTTCGCGGATATTCTCCAAAAACGGATGAAAAGGATGATTGGCCCTGCTGAAATTTATGGAAAAAACCACATCATCCGCAGTTATTTTGCTGTTGTCATGAAAAAATGCATTGCTGCGCAAATAAAAAACATAGGTTTTTCGGTCAGCGGACAAATCCCATTTTTCAGCCAAATAAGGCACGGCATTCCCTTTTTCGTCAAGTCTTGTCAGTCCTGCAAAAAGCTGTGCTCCCACAGAAAAAACCAGCGTACCTGACCGCAGGGCAGGATTAAAACTTGCGGGCCACTCCTCAAGGGCGACGGTCAGCTCCTGAGTTTTTGCGCAAGCCTGCGCAGAAAGAAACAAACAAAGAAAAAAAGCCAGAAAAAAGCGCATTATTCCTGCTCCACGGAAATCAAATTGTGTTTCATGGCAAACATAATAATTTCCCTCACATTATGCAGAGAAAGCTTGCGCATAAAATTTGTTCTGTGCGTTATGACAGTTTTTTCCGCAATATTGAGTTCCGAGGCAATTTCTTTATTGGAAAGCCCTTTGGCAACGCAAACCAGAATTTCTTTTTCTCTAGCGGTCAGCACATCAAGAGAACTGGCATCTTCTTCGTCATTGTGCAAAAACGTATTCAGCACGGAAGTGGTAAGTTCCGTGCTGATATACTGGTTGTCATTTAAAATTGTTTGAATGGCAAGAAAAAATTCATTGCTGTCGGCTGTTTTCAGCAAATATCCGTTAGCCCCTGCTTTAAACGCAGAACGAACATATTCGGACGTACCGTGCATGGAAATAATCAAAATTTTGATATGAGGCGAAATTTGCCTGAATTTCGGAATTGCTTCAATCCCGGTCATGCCCGGCAGAGAAATATCCAGCAGCAGCAAATCAGGATTCAGCTCCCGGCAAAGGCTGAACGCTTCCTCTGCGCTGCCGGCTTCTCCCTCAACACTCAAATTTTTCTGCAGCGACAAAATTTGTTTCAATCCGCTTCTGAAAAGTGCATGATCCTCAGCAATAACAACACGTATCATAAACATACTCATTTTTTTCTTACTATGCCACAGGAAGAACAGGTTTACAACAACAAAAACACCCGATCACGGGTGTTTTTGTTTACGGAAAAGGAAGGAAAAATTTACTTTTCAGCCGCAGCCTGCTTTCTGCCAATCACATTAATGGCAATGGTTGCAAGCAGACCGATAACGATAAGGCCGATAATAAAGCAGAAAATTGTCACATAACCGTTAATGTCACCGTATTTGTCAAGCCAATAACCGTAAAGCGGCGGGAAAATGGCATCGGGAAGAAAGCCGAGCATGCTGATAATACTTACGGCAGTCGCTGTTTGATGAGCAGGAATTTTCAATTCTTCCATACCTGCAAACATCACGCAGTACATCATCATGCAGGCCAAACTGGTAAGCATGGTAATGGCAATGACAACATTGGGAGAAGTATCGGAGGAAATATTGAGCAGATAAATCATCATGCCAAGCAAAACAATGAATGAAACAATCATGAGCTTGGAAGGCGCACCTAATTTATCGGCAATATAACCGCTCAAAGGACCTGCCAGAATACGGATGCCGTATACGCGGATTGTACCGAGCACAGCCCCCATGGTAATGGAAGCACCGAGAACGTTGGTTGTATAAGGAGTCATGTAACCCATACTGATGTAACAGCCGTAACCGCAGAAAATAAGGGTTACCATAATCCAAACTTTAGGTGATTTGATAACGGTCAAAACGCCTGCAAATGCGGATTTGGCTTCTTCAGCTTTTGCATTTTGGTTATAAGGAGTTACGTCTTTAAGTACTACAAAAATCAAAATGGTGCTCAAAATAAGAACGCTTGCCTGGAAAAAGAGCATGTATTCAAAACCCTTGATAGGATCTTTGAAAGCACCGTAAATGGCTGCGTCGATAAAGCCGATGATAACCATGACAAGACCCTGCAGTCCGTAGAAGAAACCGAACATTTTTCCTTGTTCTTCTTCGCTTCCTGAATCACGCACGGCTTTAATCAGGCAGGGCCATGAACCGCCTGTGGAAACCGCAAGCAATGCCCAAATAAACAATGCAAAACCAAAGGACGGAAAAAGCGCAAACAAAATATTGCACAGGGCGGAAAGAAGGCATGAAGCCATCAAGATTTTTCGCGCGGAAAAACGGTCGCCGATAACCCCTGAAGGGATATACAAAAGCATGGCAATGGCCGTAAGAACAGTCATCAGGTAGCCAAGTTCGGTGTTGGTGGTATTTGTTGCCGTTCTGATTACGTCATAAAATTTAAAGTGGATGTAAGGCAGAGCCATGGACGCCGCATAAACCGTACTCAACACCAATACGCGTAAATATTTTTCAAAAGTACTCATACATTTCTCCTACAAGTTACCGTATACAATTTTATTGCCGACAACAGTCGCAGCAATTTTCAAATCTTTGAGTTTCCATTCGTCCGTTTCAAGCGGATTTTCTTCCAAAACAACAAAATCCGCCAATTTTCCTTTTTCAATGCTGCCTTTGAATTTTTCTTCAAAGCCCTGAACCGCACCATTAATGGTTATGGCTTTCAAAGCGTCATAAACGCTTATGCCCTGCTCCGCTTTGCCCAAGTCCTGCCCTTCATAAGTCTGGCGGTTGACGGCAGACCAAGCACACAGAAGAGGATCAATAGGGGTTACGTATGTATCATTATGCAGCGTACAATTAATGCCAAGCTTCATTGCTTCGCCGACAGGATCAAGCCGCATGGCCCGATCAGGTCCCAAGAAAATATCATGATGACGTTTGCCCCAATAATAAATATGAACGGGGAAAAATGAAATCATGGCTTTCAATTTGGCAATGCGCTCCAGCTGGTCGCTTCTGGCAGTCTGGCAGTGTATAAAAATAAAACGCGGATCTTCACGATAGCAATGTTCCTGAGCATACTCAAAAGCCTTTATGGCCATTTCCGTAGCACCGTCACCGTTATTATGAATGGCAATTTGCTTGCCCTGCCTGTGCAGTTCCAAAATTCTTTCATTCAGCCAATCCTGATCATGGTTATGGGGACCCAAAAAATCAGGCTTGTCTTCCGGACATACATAATAAGGCCTGCTGAGATATGCCGTTCTTGCCTGAATGGAACCGTCAGCCGTCAGTTTCATGGCACCCATGACAATCATTTTATCTTTGTCGAGATACTCACCTGATTTGTATTCCGGCAAAAATTCATCTTTCTGCTTTTCATACAAATCCCCTTCTGCCACGGGATACAAAACAAGCCGAACATTGAATTTTTTGTCTTCAACTGCCTGTTTTGTTAATTCATAGTATTTGCGTTCATACCACCAGCCTTCCTGAGAAGTTGTACAGCCTTTTTCCAAATACTGGGCAGAGGCAATTTCAAGCCCTTTAATAAATTCTTCGTCCGTTGCAGGCGGAATTTTGGAAAATACGGGACAAAGCGCAGCTTCAATGGTTCCGCTCGGTTCACCGTCAGCATAATGCAAAATGCGGTAATATTCCGTATCCTCGGTATCTTTTGTAATACCTGCCTTGGCAAGGGCAGCATCGTTGTGATACGTCACCCAGCCTGAAATATGGCTTACGGAAACCGGATGCTTTGTGCTGACTTTATTTAAATCTTCTGTGGTCAAATGACGCATTTCCTCAATTTTGCTGTCGTCATATCCCCAGCCCACAACCCATTCGCCTTCAGGAGTCTGATCGGCTTTTTCTTTTAAAAGTGCTATTACATCATCAATTTTATATACTTTGCCCAAAGGATAACTGTTTACGTTTACCCATAACGCACGCAGAGCCGTATCCAGAACATGGCTGTGCGGATCTATGAAACCGGGAAGCATTGTTTTGCCCTGCAAATCTATGTATTCGGTTTTATCATCCGCCAATGCCTTCATATCGGAATAACTGCCCGCAGCAGCTACGGTATCGCCGCTGACGGCAACCGCTTCGGCATATTTCTGTTTGTCATTCATGGTAATGACAGTTCCGTTATAATATATGGTATCAATATGATCTGACATGGCCGCCTCCTTTTTTTCTTAATGATAAAATACCAAAACACAAATTTTAACCAATCCGCTTGAAACTGTATTTTAAAAATAAAAACACCCTAGAAAAACTAGGGTGTTGACCTTAGATAAAATTGTACGTTTTGACATATCAGCGTCATTAACCGCAAATCACGTACTGCTGCCTCGGCATATAATTTTATACAGCCTTGCGGCAATAAAAAAGTCCCCGCACAAACAGGGACTTTTTGAGAATATGAATCTGTCCGCTATGAATTATTTTTCTTCTTTTGCGGCGGCAAGAGCATCAGCCATGGTGCCGAGGTTAGCATCGCCTGCGGAATATTCTTTAGGCTTACGGCGTTCTTCGTCTTCTTTCAGCTGTTTTACGGAAAGACCCAAACGGCGTTCTTCAGCGCTTACATGAATGATTTTTGCCTG
>CALUWZ010000127.1 GCA_944324625.1 uncultured Mailhella sp.
ACTTTGTCAAAAGCAAGGGAAAATACAGGCTGAAGGCATACAATTACCGTAGAGCTGGCCACAGAAGTATAGTTTAATGATTCAAACCACAAAACATAGTGCAGGGCCAAAAAAAGTCCGGCCCAAGCACTTTGCTTCCATTGGCGGCCGTGCAGTTTTTGGATTTCGCTTCGGCAGGTTTTGCTGCATAAAAGAACAGGCAGCAAAACAAGGGCCGCAATCAGCAGGCGGTAAAATGCCGTAACCGCTGAGGGTGCGTCAGCAAGTTTTACGAAAATGGCAGAGGTGGACAGGGCAAAAACGCCCAAAAACAGAATGAAATATGTTGCAAAAGCAGAATGCATACGGCCTCCCAAAAGAATGTAGAACGGTATAACCTGTATGAATTATTGAAAATATATTATTTTCCGAGAGAAATATAGAAAAAATCCCGTTTTTTATCAAGCCCGAAATGGGAGTAAATTAATTTTATCTTGAAATATTATGTAATTGAAGTTAAAGATTAAATTAATTTATAACGTATTTTATTTTATGTAATTATCATAGTTAGATGACAAAACATATAAAATTTCTTTACAAGGGGCTTCATCCCTTGAACCCGACCCAAGGGTAAGCAATAGGGGACTTTGTCCCCCGGCTCTCACCCTTGGGGAACCCGAGCTTTCCCCCGATTTCACACTTTTTCGGCAGGAAACTGACGTTTCCGCCTTCAAAGGGTGAAGTGCCGTAAATCAAAAATTTTATCTTTTTGCAGATGAGTAATATATTTTGTATTGATTTTATTATAAAAATTTGGAAGCATATTTTTATTGTATTATAACTATGTTAGAAAAATTCACTAGGTGTTGAAAAGAGAGTGATAATTTGTTAATTATGCAATAATTGCTTTTTTTTAATAACTGGAGCTAGAAGATTTTAAAAGCCGTGGATTAAAAATTAGGGAATTGTCTAAAGAGTTGGTTATGAATTTTATGCAAAGCAGTTTTGAGTGTTGTAAAGACTGTATAGGTATGACGCAGACGAAGATTTTTAATGAGTGTGTTT
The DNA here is from genome assembly GCA_944324625.1 of uncultured Mailhella sp. Taxonomy (GTDB): domain Bacteria; phylum Desulfobacterota; class Desulfovibrionia; order Desulfovibrionales; family Desulfovibrionaceae; genus Taurinivorans. Next base: position 1,045 of record CALUWZ010000127.1, read on the forward strand.
TTGGTAGGGAAAATTATCCCATTGCCGCTTTGACAAGGCAGCAATATAGCAATATTGGTTTGTTGCAATTTTATATGAATTGCAGGAAGAAGGGAAAGCAGAACGCTTGCCAAGCAAAAAATGGAGATTGGTTTAATAAAACAGTTAAAAGTTTTTGAAAGGGGTGCAGGGGAAAACTTTTGCAAAAGTTTTCCCCTGCAAAAAAAATAAATAAAAAAGGGAGCGTGTGCTCCCTTTTTTGCGGTGAAATTATTCCCATTCGATGGTGCTCGGCGGTTTTGGGGAAATATCCAAAACAACGCGGTTGACGCCGCGCACTTCGTTGATGATTCTGGTGCTCATTTTGGCAAGCACGTCTTCGGGGATACGGGACCAGTCAGCGGTCATGGCGTCCACGCTGTCAACAATGCGCAGGGCAATGACGCTTTCGTAGGTTCTGCCGTCACCCATGACGCCCACGGTTTTGAGAGGAAGAAGAACGGCAAAGCCCTGCCAAACTTTGCGGTACCAGCCGGAGGCACGCAGTTCTTCCTGAACAATGGTATCGGCTTTGCGCAGAATGTTGAGGCGTTCTTCGGTGATTTCTCCGATAATGCGGATGGCAAGACCGGGGCCGGGGAAGGGGTGGCGCCACAAGACGGATTCGGGAATGCCGAGTTCGGCGCCCACGGCGCGCACTTCGTCTTTGAAAAGTTCGCGCAGGGGTTCGATCAGGTCCATGTCCATTTTTTCAGGAAGCCCGCCCACGTTGTGGTGGCTTTTGATAACGGCGCTGGGGCCTTTGTGGGAAACGGATTCGATAACGTCGGGATACAGCGTGCCTTGGGCAAGGAATTTTACGCTGACGCCGCTGGCTTTAATGGCATTGGCTTCCTGTTCGAATACGTCAATAAAGGTATGGCCGATGATTTTGCGTTTCTTTTCGGGGTCTTCCACGCCTGCAAGCTTGTCAAGAAAGAGTTTGCTTGCGTCTACGTATTTGAGGTTAAGGTCAAAGTGTTCGCGGAGGTATTTGACAACTTCTTCGCCTTCGTTTTCGCGGAGTACGCCGTTGTTTACAAAAATGCAGTGCAGTCTGTGGCCGATTGCCTTATTGAGCAGGACCGCAACGACAGTGGAGTCCACTCCGCCTGAAAGGGCGCAGATAACATGGCCGTCGCCGACTTTTTCACGGCATTCTTCAATAACGCGTTCGGCAAAGTTGTGCATGTTCCAGTCAGCTTCAAGGTGTGCAACTTCAAAGAGGAAGTTTCGGAGCATTTTTGTGCCGTCAAGGCTGTGGTGCACTTCGGGGTGGAACTGCAGCGCGTAAATTTTTCGTTCTTCGTCGCACATGGCGGCAATGGCAAGGGTTGCTGTTTTGCCGCAGACCTTGAAGCCCTGCGGTGCTTTGCTTACTTTGTCGCCGTGGCTCATCCAGACGCGGGAAGTTTTTTCAATGCCTTTCCACAGGGCGCATGTATCGGAAAGTTCGAGGTCGGCAGGGCCGTATTCTCTTGTTTCGGACTGGGAAAGTCCGCCGCCGAGATTATGGGCCAGCAGCTGCATGCCGTAGCAGATGCCGAGTACGGGCACGCCGATTTCCAGAAGTCCCATGTCAAGGGCGGGGGCGTCCTGTTCGCCGACGCTGGCGGGTCCGCCTGAAAGAATAATGGCGTCGGGATTCATTGCTTTGATTTTATCAGCACTTACCTGACAGGGATGAATTTCGGAATAAACGCCTGCTTCACGCACACGGCGGGCAATAAGCTGCGTAACCTGAGAGCCAAAGTCGATAATAATTACTTTTGACATAGTAACCCTTATATAATGTTAATTAGTGGTCAATACGGTAGTTGGGTGCTTCTTTGGTAATGATAACGTCGTGAACATGGCTTTCGCGGAGGCCTGCGGAAGAAATTTCGACAAACTGCGCAGTTTCAAAGAGGGTGGGAATGTCTTTTGCGCCGAGATAGCCCATGCCTGAACGCAGACCGCCCATGAGCTGGTAAATGGTATCGGCAACGGGACCTCTTGAAGGTACGCGGCCGACAATGCCTTCAGGAACGAATTTTTTGGATTTTTCTTGGAAATAACGGTCGCAGCTGCCGTCTTTCATGGCATCGATGGAGCCCATGCCGCGGTAGGTTTTGTAGGTGCGGCCTTGGTACAGAATGGTTTCGCCGGGGGTTTCGTCGGTGCCTGCAAGGAGTGAACCTGCCATAATGGCATTGGCACCCACTGCAAGGGCTTTGACGATGTCGCCTGAATATTTGATGCCGCCGTCGGCAATAAGGCATTTGCCGAATTCTCTTGTGGCACGGCTGGTTTCCATAATGGCGGTAATCTGCGGAACGCCGACGCCCGCAACCACGCGGGTGGTGCAGATTGAGCCGGGGCCAATGCCGCATTTTACGGTGTCGACACCTGCTTCAATAAGGGCTTTTGCGCCTTCATAGGTTGCCACGTTGCCTGCGATGAGCTGGGCTTTTGGGAAAGCGGAACGGATATTTCTTACGGCGCGGAGAATGTTTTCGGAATGACCGTGGGCAGAGTCAAGCACAAGCACGTCAACGCCTGCGGCAAGAAGTTCGGAAGCGCGTTCTTCGCTTTCTTTGCCGACGCCGATTGCGGCGCCTACGCGCAGGCGGCCTTTGTCGTCTTTGCAGGAGTCGGGGTATTTCTGCACTTTGTCAATGTCTTTCATGGTAATGAGGCCGCGGAGCTTGCGGTTGCCGTCCACGACAAGCAGTTTTTCGATTCTGTGCTTGTGGAGGTGTTCCTTGGCTTCTTCAAGGGTGGTTCCCATGGGAACGGTGACAAGGTTGTCGCGGGTCATTACTTCGCATACGAGCACTTTGTCGGGTTCGGTGACAAAGCGTACGTCACGGTTGGTGAGAATGCCGACGAGCGTATCGTTTTTTTCAACGGGAAGGCCGCTTACGCGGTAATCGCGCATAAGATCCAAAGCTCTTTGGACGGTATCGTCGGGTCCGACCGTTACAGGGTCCAAAATCATGCCGCTTTCTGATTTTTTTACTTTTTCCACTTCCAGTTTTTGTTCGGCAATGCTCATGTTTTTGTGGATAATGCCGATGCCGCCGTTTCTGGCCATGGAAATGGCCATGGCAGATTCCGTCACCGTATCCATGGCGGCGGAAAGCAGGGGGATGGGCAGTTTTATTTCAGGAGTAAGCCATGCTTCAAGGCTTACCATATCGGGAGTCACGTTGGAATAAGCGGGAACAAGTAAAATATCTTCAAACGTTAAGGATTTTCCCAAACATTTTGCCATGATTTAATCTCCTATGCAAAAAGCTTTAGATTAAACAAAAACGCTTGTATCCAAACTCAAAAAGGGGAATAAAGCGTTCATCGTTACGGGGTTGTGTCAATAAAAATAATCAATGTGTGAAAATAACTTGTTATCAGGGGCTTTGTCAATAAAATAAATGGGGAAAATCTCCGAAAAGTGAAATTTTTCTCTCTTGTTTGTCTTGACTACGGGCGTATATTTAAATAATATTGCAGGTCAAACGTATTGATTACTTTTTGTGGAGTTTAAGTGTGAGTACCCCGAATAAAAATCAAAAGGCGATTAAAATTGCCAGTCAATCTGACCATGTATCATATTTTATGCCCATGCTTGAAAATTTTCAGGATCGTGGTGAGTTGAACGAAGTCATAAAAAACTGTGTCGCAAAATCCTGCGATATCTGGGATATGGGCGTGCCGCTTTTTCCCAACGGTTTCAAAAAAGAAGACAGCTGCGGTGCCGTGCGCGCCGAATTTGAAGGGTACAGCGCTGAAGAACTGGAAGCTATTGATACGGAATTTGTGCTTGCGGGCAGAATGATTTCTTCCCGTTCTTTCGGCAAGGTGATATTTTTCCACCTGCAGGACAGGACGGGCCGCCTGCAGTGTTATGCCGATAAATCACGCATTGAAGAAAATGAGTTTAAAGTTTTCAAAAAACTTGACGTGGGCGATATTGTCGGCGTCAAAGGCACGCTTTTCAGAACCAAAACCGGCGAACTGACACTTTCCTGCACCACGATTAAACTGCTGACAAAATCTTTCCGTCCTCTGCCTGACAAACATGCAGGTCTGACCAATGTGGAAATGCGTTTCCGTCAGCGTTATGTCGATCTGATCGTGAACCCGAAAGCCCGCGATGTATTCCGCAAGCGTTCACGCATTGTGCGCGAATTCAGAAACTTTATGGAAGCTCAGGATTTCATCGAGGTGGAAACCCCGATGATGCATCCCCTTGCGGGCGGTGCCAATGCCCGTCCTTTTGTGACGCACCACAATGCC
>CALUWZ010000128.1 GCA_944324625.1 uncultured Mailhella sp.
AAGCCGTGCGGTTTCAGCACTCAGCTGTGCCGCTTCGTTTTTTTGGGGAGGATTTGGAACGGTTATTCCGTATGTTTGGGCAAATTCCCGCAGGGGAAGTGAAATTTCTTCCATTTTGCAGGGAGCTTCAAATGTATTTTCCAAGAACTCCATGACCAGTTTTTCGTTTTGAGCTTCAATTTTTGCAGCATTTTTTCCGGGGGTGACGGCTTTTTCTATCTGCATTAAAACGCGCTGGTCATGGCTCATAAGGGAAAGCATAACTTTGGCATGGCTTTCCAAAGCCCTAAACATGGTCATGCCTTCTGACAGAAAGTTTATTCCTGCCTGACGGAATTTGTACTGCTGGCAGGCAGAAGTCAGGGCGCTGATTTCCCGGCTCAGTGCGCCGAATTTAATTTGGATATTTGCCATGATTTCCATATATTGGGAAGGCGTGACTCCCTGCTTTGCCAATAAAAGCTGTATGGAATTTTTTACGGCACGCTGAAGGTCATCGGCACCGAATTCTCCTTTGACACCGTATGCCGCTGAATTCATTGACTGAACATGGTCAGCCAAGTTCTGCAGAAAGTTCTTGTCAATGGGTGCTTTGGACAGAATTGGTTCCAGAATTTTTTCTCCGGTCAGCATCATATTGATATATTGGGGCATGGTTTCTGCCGTCAGAGGCGGTTCAAGTTCCAGCGGCGGATTTTGTACCATTTCTTTGAATTCCTGCAGTTTGGTCAGGTTCTTTTGGGTAAAATCTTCCGCTGCCCGTTGTATGATGCCGTCGATGTTTTCCTGTTTGAGAACAGTCTTTGCTTTTGCGCTTTCTTCGGCAATTTGCTGTTTTATTTCTGCCATAACGCTTGGATTGTGGGCTACGGCGCGTGCAAATTCTTTTGGCAGTCCTTTTTGTTCCATGACGCTTTCCGCAGCTTTTGCGGCAAACATTTCTGCGGCAAAAAGGTTAATGCACAGACTGCGTTCCTCAGCCGCTGCAATGGGCTGATTGTTGTCCATAATAAACGGAATCAGACCGCAGGAAACTTTTTCGTCGGGAATCAGGTCTTTGACTTCGTTAAACAGCGCGATATAGGCATCTGAATTCGGCTGCTGTGCGGCAAATTTTAAAACGGAAGCCGGAACATTGCTGAACGTATCATAAATTTTTGCTTTTTCCTGTTCAAAGACACGGCAGATGTCTTCAAAGGTGCAGTTATCGCCAAGGTCTTGCAGTTTTTGAGAAAATTCGCTTCCGTCCATTTTCATGGCATCGGCGGCTTTTTTCATCAGGGTTTGCAGGGGGACGGCTCTTTCCTTGTCGGCTGCGGGCAGTCTGTTCATTTCTTTCGGCGCAAGTTCCTGCATAAAATATTGCTTTACGGCTGAGGCCGCTTCGGCATTGCCGTCAAGCGGAAGATTGCGGGCCATGGCAAACATGGCAAGGGAAGGAACGTGCATTTTGGGGATTTTTCCTGCCTGACTCAGCTGTTCTGCGGCGTGAAAATTTTTGTCAAATTCCAAACCAAGCTGTGCCTGATGTACGGCTGCCGCTGTCAGCGGCTTTCCTGTCCGGATTAATTTTTCAAGGGCGGGAAGAATGCCTGTCATGTCCGTCAAGTGGGCATTTTCTGCAAAATGCTGTTCCACTGCCTTGTAAAATTCTCTGGCAACGGCTCTGTTTTCTGCTTTTTGGGCTGAGGCGAAATATTTTTTTATTCCGGTCAGTCCGCTTCCTTGGGCAACGGTATCGTTTCCTTCAAGGTGCAGTTTGAAATCTTGGTCAGGCTGGACGGCATGCTGAAAAAAATCATTTATGGAAATGGGCATACAGTGCTCCTTGTTGGCGCTTTGTGTTATATTTTTATAAAGTTCATTGAACTGACCGCATCACTGTCTGCGTCATCTTCAAAGTCCAATGTTTTTTCGATGTTTCGTTCTGCGGTGCGTTCCTGCTCTTCCTGCATTTTGTCCAGATTGTTTTTCCATTCATCGGCAAGCAAAACAACGGCATTGAGCATATTGACAAATTCTTCGGGCGAAAGACCGTTTGCGGGAATGCAATAGTTGAATCCGATGCTGTTATTGATGGGGGTGTAGCTCAATGTTCCTCCGTTTGAACCGAAAAACAGGAAATTGGCAGAAAGGAGCTGACGCATGATTTCAAAGTCATTCCAGCCGAGCAGTTGGCCGATTTCTGCGTAAACAATGAATTTTTTTTCGCGTTCGTTCCATTTTATCAGCAAATTGCGGTTATTTTGCGATAAAGACACACAGCCGTCCTGTGAAATTTCTAAATCTATTCCAAGTTCTTTGCTCAGTGCTTCAAAATACATTTTTTCTTCTGACATGGAAATCTCCTTTGAAATGATTTGCGGATGTATTGATATTGAAAGCAAAAGACATGCCAAAATATCGTGATATTTTTATCTTTTATTTCAATATGTTGTTTTGGGCTGTTTATGCTTTGGAAACAGACTGCCCACAAAGTTGCCATAATGACGTGCTGAATGACCTTGGAGGCATATTTTTTATCAGACCATGAGCATGGTGCTCATAAAGGACAGCATGTCCGCCGTGCAGTCAGCAGGTTCAAGGTGCTGTTTTGTTTCTTCTATTACGGAAACAGCCTGTTCGGCAAAGCGCAGCAGGGCATTGGCGAGCTTGGCCGGATTGCGGTCGGATACGTCCGTGCCGAAAGAATACAGGAGCGTGCGGGCAGGACTGTACAGTCCGATATGGCCTCCGCCTGTTTTTGCGCCGAACAGGTTGGCTTCCAGCAGATATTCATAGAGGGAGGAAGACGCGTTTTCAGGAAGCCTGCCTGTGCTGCAGTACAGAATAAGTCTGTTTTCTTTTTCCGTATATTCAAGGGCAACAGTCAGGCCGTGCACATTTATTTCAGCCATATTTGAGCTGTTGAGGGTGACTGCGGGCAGCCCTGCCGCCTGCAGGGCCTGACCGAGAAGCGCATTGATTTCATTGTGTGACATGGGAATTCCTTTTCATATTATTCAGCCTGCGGCAGGGGTATTGCCAAGGGGTCGGAAGTTTGGAAACGGGCAAAGGAGGTATTGCGGACATACTGGAAAGCTCCGAGGCCGGGGGACCAGTTTCTGCTTATTGCCGAAGGGGCGACATTTTTAATTGACAGGTGGGTCGGGGTGTAAGAGTCAAGAGAGGCCAGCAGGGTATGGGCTTTTTTCAGGATGCTGTCCTGTTCGGTGTTTGAGGTGCTCATGCGGGCTTGAATAAACATGTTGCGGACATCTTCAAGCACGGACGGTTTCAGGGCGCGGTGTATGACTAAGCTTGCCGCCGGCGGCATTTTGTTGATGAGATTTTCCAGTGCAGAGGAAAAAGCTGGGTTTTCATCCATTTGCCTGCGCACGGCAGAGGGCAGAAGCATACGGCGGGCAAGCCTGTTCTTCAGTGCCATGACGGGGCATTCCGTTTCGGCGCAGGAAGACGGCATAAGGCCTTTCGGACCTGATGCAAGTTTGAAACGCTGCGTGATGTCAAGCATAAGGCTTTTGGCTTTTGTCGTTTTGGGGGTAATGATTGCCTCTGCATTGCTGATTGCCCCCGCAAAAACGGCGGCAGTCACGGAAAGTTTTCCTCTCATGCTGAATGTTGTTGTTTCGCCCATGCTGTTTTGTTCCGTTTGTCTGGTGAGTTCGCCCCCAAGGCCCAAACCTGCCATGGCGCCTCCGACAACGGCAAGATTTCCGAGGGATTCCTGAAACAGGGACGTCACAATGCCCAAGGACAAATCCGAAGATACGGCATTGCCGTCAATAAAGCGGATCTGTGTTGCCGCTGTCAGGGCGGAAAGGGATGATCGGTCGGAAAAACCTTCTTTTTTGGGGTGCATGAAGATGTTCAGAAAGTTTTCGCAGTCGTTTGCATTGGCAAAACTAAGTGCCAGTCCCTGATCGTTTTTATTTCTTATATTGGCGCCGACATTTATCATAACGGGGCTTCCCGGAATGGCTGTTTTTATTGTGGAGCCAATGGAGGATGCCAGACCTCCTTTAATGATGACCTGATAACTGCCGCCTCCTGTGTTGCAGACGGTGAGGCTGTCGTTGAGCATGAGGCGCAGGCGTGCCGAAAGCGGATGGCCTATGTTGATTTTATTTACTAACTGCGCAGGCGAACTTGCGGGATTAAATACTCTTCCCGTATCAACGGCCATGCCGCGCGTTCTGTCATAGACAAAACCGCTGCCCGGCTTGGATGCCTCGCGCATGAGCAGGCGTATGCCTTCCGTGCGTCTGCGTTCGTCGGACAGCAGAGTGCTGTTGATAAGTTCCTGCTGTATTTGGCGCGCTTTTTTTCTTTCGGGCATGGTAAGAAATTTGTTTTCCTGCAGTCCCATTTTCTGCATTTCTGCTTTTATGTTTTCCTTGCCTGCAAATTCCAATTTGTCGTTTAAAGCATCGTGTTTGAGCTTTTTTATATTGAGCGTTCCGTTTCCAAGCGTTGCCGAAGCAAGCGTAAGCTTGATGAGGCTGTCCGTGAATTCGGCCTGAACGGGCAGTCCCCATGTCTGCAGCTGGTCGTAAACGGCCTGCATGGTTTCGGGGTCATGGACGGAAAAAGCCGCTGCGGGCTTTTGGGACTCGGCAAAAACTTTATACAGCCCTGCAGTTATTGTCTGCTGAAGTTTGCGGATATTATTTTTGCCCAGCTGTTTTTTTAATGATTTTAGGATATTGTCAATTTTTTGCCGTTCATGTTTAATGTCTGAGCGTATCACCCTGATTTGGCGAAGTATTTCTTCTGCCTCTGTTTTTAATGGGGTTGCGCTTGCCGGCGGGCCTTCAAAAAAATTCAGGGCGCGGGCACGGGGAAGCATAAGTTCCATGACTGTTTCAAGGTCAGGAGTTTTGCCTTTGAAATGTCTGCTCCGTGCGAGGGTGCGGGGATTGATTCCCTGCAGGCTGTCCAGCAGTTTCTGTATTTCGCCGTATTGGGAAATGTCTGCTGTTTCGGGTGTCAGATCCAGTTCTTTGCACTGTTTTTCAATTTCCAGCACTGTATTGCAGACATTCATCCTTCCTGCGCGGCGGTGGGGCCAAGTTTTTTGGATAAGGGCTTTGTCAAGTTCCATGGCGCCGAAATTTTTGGAAAGCGCTGTTTGTTCCGTGCGCAGACGGATAAGTTCGGAGGCACTTTGCGCAAGCGTTTTCATATTGTTTGCATGGAGTTTAAATTCGCTTGTTTTGTTTAACAGATCCCGCTGTTTTGTTTTTACCGTTCTTGCCGCCTGCCGCAGTTCCTGCAGAGATTCGCTGCCGAGCAGGTTTTGGTACAGGGCCTTTGTCTGCCTGCTCAT
>CALUWZ010000129.1 GCA_944324625.1 uncultured Mailhella sp.
CATTCCCCCCTTTTTTATGGCAAAGTCAGCTTTGCACTTTTTTTTTTTTATTGGTAATATATGAAAAAAAAGAAAGAATCTGCATTCCAGCCGGACTCCTACCGTGAAGAAATGCTGAAAGTAGAGCACGGACTTCGCGGAGAAGGTTCCGGCTTTACCGAAAACCTTACGCTGATCATCGGGCTTATGTGGTCCCTGTTTCAGCTGGCCTCTGCAGGCTTTATTCTCATTGACTCCATTTTCGTCCGTGCAATCCACTTAACTTTTGCCATTAGTCTGGTTTACCTCAATATCCCAATGCTCAAGCAGGGCAAGGCAGGGGACTGGGACAAGCGTATTCTGCTTGCCATGAACAGGGTAACCATTATTGATTATATTTTTGCAATTTTTGCAGCTTTTTCCGCCCTGTACATCGTGCTTGACTATATGGGCATAGCCTCCCGCGCGGGCCTGCCGCTGACCCGTGACATGGTCTTCGGCTTTCTGCTTATCATCCTGCTTTTGGAAGCAACGCGCAGAGTTATCGGCCCTGCCCTCCCCACCATTGCCGTTGTCTTTATCATTTACGTTTTTTCAGGCCCGTACCTGCCTGATTTTCTCGCTTTCAAAGGCGCAAGCGTATCCCGTTTCATCTCTCAGATGACCATGGACTCGGAAGGGGTTTACGGCGTGCCTCTGCAGGTTTCCGCCACCGTTGTTTTTCTTTTCGTGCTTTTCGGCACCATGCTTGAACGTGCAGGCGGCGGCCAGTTCTTTATCCGCCTTGCCATTGCGGGCCTCGGCCGTTTCAGGGGCGGCGCCGCAAAAGCGGCCGTTCTCGGCTCTGCCCTCACAGGCATGATTTCAGGCTCAAGTATCGCCAACGTGGTAACAACAGGCACATTCACCATTCCGCTTATGAAAAAAATGGGCTATCCCGCAACCAAGGCCGCAGCCATTGAAGTTGCCGCCTCCACCAACGGACAGCTTGCTCCTCCTGTTATGGGCGCAGCAGCCTTCATCATTGCGGAATACGTCAACATCCCCTATATCGAAGTAGCCAAAGCCGCAGCTATTCCCGCCTTTGCCTCCTATGTGGCCCTTCTTTGGATTACCCACGTTGAAGCCTGCAAGCTCGGCATGCAGGGACTTCCCAAATCCGCTTTGCCCGATGCCAAAGAAACCCTGAAGGAAGGCTGGGTATTTTTAATCCCCATCTGCATGCTCCTTTACGAACTCATCATTGCCCAGCACTCTGCGGAAATGAGCGTTTTCCGCGCTATCTGCGTACTCAGCGTCATGATGATAGGAACCCATGTCATCCGCGCGCGGCTTCTCGGCTATACCCGCTGGCAAGGCTTTAAAATCGGCTTCAAAGAATGGCTCCTGTCCCTTTCCGCAGGCGCAACAAACATGGCAGGCGTTGCCCTTGCCACAGCCTGCGCCGGCATTATCGTCGGCTGCATTTCCCTCGGCCTCGGCCAGCAGATTACCACCTTCGTGGAAATACTGTCCATGAACAACATTATTCTGCTGCTTGCCATTACCGCCATTGCCAGCCTCCTGCTCGGCATGGGCCTGCCCACCACGGCAAACTACATCATCATGGCTTCCCTGACCGCGCCTATTTTGGTACGCCTTGCCTCCAACGTGGACATTCACGGCATGGACCTTGCCGTACCGCTGCTGGCTGCCCACCTGTACTGCTTCTATTTCGGCATTTTGGCTGACGATACGCCTCCTGTCGGACTTGCTGCATACGCAGGCGCCGCCATTGCCGAAGCTTCTCCCATTGCCACGGGCATACAGGGCTTTTGGTATGACATCAGAACCGCCATTCTGCCGCTTATGTTCTTTTTCAACCACGACATCATTTTATGGGAAATCCATTCCATTCCCTTGGCACTGTTTCTCTTTGCCATGACCTGCCTCGGCGCTGTCTGTTTTGCCTCCTTTACGCAGGGCTGGTTTGTGAATGCCAACAATACGTTAGAAAAAATCCTGCTCGGCATAAGCACGGTTCTTTTCCTGAACCCCTTCCTGATCACAGGTTTTGTTCTGCCCTATGAATACCGCTACGTCGGTTTCCTTGCGGGCGGTATTTTCATGGCACTGGTCTATTTCATGCAAAAAGCCCGTCCGAACAAAGTAAAACCATTAAAAGCACCCAAGTTCGGGCACATTTAAAGGGGATAACGCATGCGATTCGTAAAACTCACCCATAAAAATACCATTCCCAAGCTGAATAAGCCCATTCACACCCTGCAGAAAAAACGCCGCCTGCAGAAACACGGCAAGGAACCGGTGCTGGTCTGCTCCAAGTGCAAAACGGTTTTCCCTGAATTTCTTGCCCGCTGTCCCGAATGCGGCAGCCGCGACTGGCAAGGGCTTTCCGAAATCAACCCATACAACCACCACCCCTTGGAAGAATTTTTGAAAATCTGCGGACACATTTTATGGTTCGGCGGCTGCATTGCTTCCATATTCCTTCTGTGGCAGACCACATCAAGCGACCAGTCTTACAATGAACTGCTCATTCTTTCCGCCATACTGGTGGCTGCTTTCGGGATTTTTGCCTCTGTGGGCTATTTCGGCCTGAGCGAAATCACCCGCCGCGTTGAACGCATTCAAAGAAGGCTGAGGGCCTTCCACGAAAACTACCGCATTCACCAAAGGCGGCCAAGACATAAAAAATAAAAGAAGCACCTTCGGGTGCTTTTTTTATGCACATTTTTGTTGACGCAAAGTCCTGTATTACAAAATTGTAAACATAAAAACTTGTCAATTTTGCCTCAAAAAGACAAAAAAACAAGGCTCATTTGCGCTTTTTTATTAAATTTTAATGTATTCATTAAAAAAGGCTTTTCATGCCTGCCTCATGCGCTGGGTGCTCCATGCCTGAAAAACATAAAACAATATGCCGAATACATGAGATTTTTTTTATTTTTTCCAAATTTGTTACAAAATTCTTGCGTATTAAGATATTTTGATATAGGTATACCTTATTGTTATTTCGCTTCATTAAGGAGAACGCATGAACGCTCAGACTCCAAAAGCATCCGCTTTGCTGCCGCTTATTGTTTTTTTGGTACTGTTTATCGGTACGGGCACATATCTGACCTTTAAAAACGTCAGTATGGCTTTTTACCAGCTTTCCGCAACAGTTGCCATTATTCCTGCCATTGTCATCGCCATTATGCAGTTTAAAGGCAAGCTGAACCAAAGCATAGCCCTTTTCCTGCAGGGTGTCGGCGAAAGCAATATCATTACCATGAGTTTTATCTATATCATGGCAGGTGCATTTGCCACTGTTGCCAAGTCCATCGGCGGCGTTGACGCAACGGTTAATTTCGGCCTTTCCCTCATTCCCGTTGACTTCATTGTTCCGGGTTTCTTTATCATTGCCGCTTTTATCGCCACAGCCATGGGCACAAGCATGGGCACCATCGCCGCCATTGCGCCTATCGGCCTCGGCATCAGCGAACAGACGGAAATCAGTTCTGCGCTCATGCTCGGGGTTATTGTGGGCGGCGCCATGTTCGGCGACAACCTTTCCATGATTTCCGACACAACCATTGCTGCCACAAGAACGCAGGACTGCGAAATGAAGGATAAATTTATCTTCAACTCAAAAATTGCCCTGCCCACGGCGTTTATCACCCTCATTCTTCTGTATTTCACCACGTCCGCGCCGTCCACCGTGGAAATCCACGACTACCAGTTTATCAAGGTCGTGCCCTATATTGCCATTCTGGTTATGGCCGTCAGCGGCATAAACGTATTTATCGTATTGCTTGCCGGCATTGTATTCAGCGGCATTATCGGCGTTTTCACCATTCCTGACTACTCCCTCTTAAAATTCAGTCAGGAAATGTACAACGGCTATGCCAGCATGAACGAAATCATGATTTTGTCCATGATGCTCGGCGGGCTTGGCGAACTTATCAAGCACAACGGAGGCATTGCCTACGTTCTGCAGGCCATTGACAGATTCGCAAAAAGCAAAACCGGCGAAAGCAGCAAAAAAGCAGGGGAATGGAGCATTGCCGCCTTGGTCAGCTTTGCGGACATCTGCCTTGCGAACAACACCGTCGCCATTATCCTTACAGGCGGTCTTGCCAAAGAAATCAAAGACAAAAGCAATATCGACCCCCGCCGTTCCGCAAGCATTCTTGACATGGCATCCTGCGTATTCCAAGGCCTTGTGCCCTACGGCGCCCAGCTTCTTTTGGCAGGCTCCCTGTCAAAAATCTCTCCCATGGAAATTGCCCTGAACAACTGGTACTGCTTCCTTCTCGGTTTGGCAGTCATATTGTCCATCATGTTCGGCTTCCCAAAAACAAAACGCTAAAATCCTCCATTGTGTTTCGGACATAAATATGATAGGCATTTGGTGCATTTTATAGAGGTTTTTACTATGACAAAACAATCCAGAGAAGAACTTGCAACCAGACTGGGCTTTTTGCTCCTTTCCGCTGGCTGCGCAATCGGACTTGGCAACGTTTGGCGTTTCCCTTACATTGCAGGCCTTTACGGCGGCGCATACTTTCTTGCCACCTACTTTTTCTTTTTGCTTGCAGTGGGCCTTCCCATTATCATTATGGAATTTGCCGTAGGACGCGCTTCCAGAAAAAATATGGGCCATGCCCTGCACATGCTTGAACCTGTCGGTTCCAAATGGCATAAATTCGGCTGCTGGGCGCTGATCGGCTCTACCATTTTGATGATGTTTTACGTCCCCGTAACAAGCTGGCTCATTGCCTACTGCTGGCATACGGCCGCAGGTACGCTCAATCTTCCCCCGCAGGAAGTGGCAGGCTTTTTCGGCAATATGCTTTCTGAACCCCTGCCCATGATAGGCTGGTCCCTTATTGTTGTGGCCATCGGTGTCGGCGTCTGCTCCCTCGGCGTGCAGAAAGGCGTTGAAAAATGCGTCAAATTCCTTATGCTCGGCCTGCTTGTGCTTATTTTGGTTCTTGCGGGCAATTCCCTTTCCCTTTCAGGTGCGGGCGAAGGCATGAAATTCTATCTTGCGCCTTCTTGGGAAAAAGTTATGGATGCGGGCTTTTTCAACATGGTGAACGACGCCATGAACCAAGCCTTCTTTACCTTGAGCGTGGGCATAGGCGCCATGCTTATTTTCGGTTCTTATCTTAACAAAAATAAAGCCCTCACAGGCGAAGCTGTCTATATCGTAGGTCTTGATACTTTTGTGGCCCTTATGGCAGGCGTTATTATTTTCCCGGCCTGCTTTACTTACGGCGTTCAGCCCAATGCGGGCCCCGGCCTTATTTTCATTACCC
>CALUWZ010000130.1 GCA_944324625.1 uncultured Mailhella sp.
AAAGTATTATAAGTGCACGTACAGTAAGTATACACAGTTATTTTTTTTAAAATTGAAATTATTAATCAAATTTTAATAGGGCATGATATCGGATTTGACCAAGTAGTTTTTGGGAGAGGCAGAAAATGGCTTCAAGGTGCTGAAAACAGATAGTTATTTTTTTTTTTATATTGTATTGTGCTGCTGTTCTTCGCTTTGGAGAAAATATTAATCAAAAGTTCGGTTATTGCTGAAAGAGAAGTTCGTTTTTTGAAGAAAAGAGGGGATTTTTTTCTTCTGAAAATTGTCGTTTTTTGCAGAAAAAGAAATAAAAAATTTTTTACGGAGTTTTTTTCTGCGGCAAGGGCGCAGAAATAGGGGATTGGCGTTTATTTGTCAAGAAAAATCTTGTGTTATGCGAAATTATGACAAAAAATTTGCCGCAAATGCTGAAGGGAATTTTTTTCGGAAATTTTTTTGGTGCATAAAAAAAAGCCCCCTGCCTTGAAAAGCAGAGGGCTCAATCATATTAAAACCGTTATTCTTCGGTTTTGCTTTGCTGGTATTCAGCCACGACTTTATCCACAACAGGCTGGGGAGCTTCGTCATAATGGTCAAATTCCATGATGAAAAGGCCTTGGCCTGCTGTCATGCTCTTGAGGTCAGTGGCGTACTGCATCATTTCGCTCATGGGCACGTTGGCTTTGATTTCGGTCATGCCCTGTTCGGAGTCGGAACCGAGAACCTTGCCGCGGCGGGATGAAAGGTCGCCGATAATGTCGCCCATGTATTCGTCGGGAATGGAAATGGTTACGTAGGCAATGGGTTCGAGCAAAATAACCTTGAGTTCTTCCATGGCTTTTTTGAAGGCAATGGAGCCTGCCATTTTAAAGGCCATTTCTGAAGAGTCTACGTTATGGTAGGAGCCGTCATAGAGTTTTACTTTAAAGTCGATTACGGGGTAGCCTGCAAGGAAGCCGCGTTTTGCGCTTTCCTGAATGCCCTTGTCAACAGCAGGGATGTATTGTTTGGGAATGGCGCCGCCCACAATGGCATCTTCAAATTCATAGCCTGCGCCTCTTGGCTGTCCCTGCATTTCAATGAAGCAGTCGCCGAACTGGCCCTTGCCGCCTGATTGTTTTTTATGGCGTCCCTGAACCTGAACTTTGCCTTTGACGGTTTCGCGGTAGGGGATTTTCGGTGCGCTCAGCACAATGTCCACTTTGCCTCTGCGTTTTGCTTTTTCCACAGCAAGCTCAATATGCAGCTGGCCCATGCCCGAAAGCAGGGTGTCGCCCGTTTCTTCGTCACGGCTGAGTTTGAGGCTTAAATCTTCTTCTGTCAGTTTTTGAATGGCGGCAAAAACTTTGTCTTCTTCGCCTTTTACCGCGGCGGTTACGCCGTAGCTGATAAGGCGGGGCAGAAGTTCGGGTTTTTCAATTTCAAAGGGAGCTTTTTCGTCGCAGAGCGTATCGCCTGTTTTGGTGTTTTTGAGTTTTGCCACGGCGATTATGGAGCCTGCCTGCAGAACGTCTTTGCACTGATTTTGGATTTTGCCGTTCAGGGTGATAAGGGAACTCATGCGTTCCATTTCTTCGGAGCGCATGTTTTTCAGCACGCTGTCGGAAGATATGCTGCCTGACATGATGCGCATGATATTGATGCGGCCCGCAAAGGGGTCGTTGAGGGTTTTGCAGACAAAGGCGGAAACTGCTTCGTCGTCGGCTTTTCTGGTGGAGCCGTCAATGCCTGTAAAGGGAGCGCGGTCAAGGGGGGAAGGCATGTATTCGTTAATGGAATTCAATAAGCGTATGCCTGATTTGTTGGAGTGGGTGTCGCCTGCGATAACGGGAACGATTTCGCGGCTGATGACGGCTTTGCGCAGGGCGGTATGCATTTCTTCCATGGAAAGCGTGCCTTCTGCCAAATATTTTTCCATGAGTTCTTCGCTGGTGCCTGCGATGTTTTCAATGGAAACGTCACGCAGAAGCTGGGCTTCTTCTTTGACGTGGTCGGGGATTTCCCTTTCCTCCACTTTGCCGTCGCCGAGGAAATAAAGGGCTTTGGCAGGGAAAATATCCACAACGCCCACAAGTTTTTTGTCTTCGATAATGGGCATGAAGAAAACAACGGGTTTCATGCCGAGGGTTGCGGAAAGGCTGTTGAATGCCATGTCGAAGTTGGCAAGTTCCTTGTCCATTTTATTGATGAAAACAATGGTAGGGAGCTTTTCTTTCTGCATGTAAGCCCACATTTTTTTTGTCTGCGGGCGCACGCCGTCAATGGCGTCGATAACCAAAACCGCACTGTCCACGGCTTTGAGCAGATATTCCATATCGGCGTTGAAGTTGCTGTCACCGGGAATGTCGATGAGGCAATGATTGTGTTTGTTCCAAGTAAAATTTGCAAAACCTGCCTGAACGGAGCCGCGGCGTTTGATTTCTTCCGGTTCATAGTCAAGCGTGCTGGTGCCGTCTTCGATGGAGCCTAAGCGATTGATAATTCCTGCTTGGAATAAAAGCATTTCAACGATGGATGTTTTTCCGCATCCGCTTGTTCCGATAAGTGCATACGTACGTTGATTTTGCAAAGAGTTAGACATACTGCTCTCCTACGCTAAAGTTAATAAAAATCAAAACATAGAGTTTGAATCCGCCTTAATAAGATAAATACTTTTTCATTCCAGTTTACGTTTTACTGTGTTTACAGCCAAAATGTCAAGCACCCGATGAAAAAATCTTGACTTGAATTTCTTTTTGTTAGCCTTTATACTTTTGTCCTTGCAAATAATGAATGATAAAAAGGACAGTTATGAATAAAACCGTGCTTGTGGTCGGCGGAGGGCTGGCAGGGTCGGAATGTGCCCTGTATTTGGCAAAACACGGAATTTCCGCGGTGCTTTTTGAACAAAAGCCGCTGCAGTTTTCTCCTGCCCATGTCAGTGCCAATCTCGGGGAACTGGTCTGTTCCAATTCGTTCCGCTCCATGCGCGACGAAGGACCGCAAAGTTCCGGCGTGGGGCTTTTGCAGGCGGAAATGAAAGAACTGGGAAGCGCAGTCATAAATCTTGCCCATGAATACAGCGTGCCTGCGGGCAAGGCCCTTGCCGTGGACAGGGAACTTTTTTCCAAGGCTCTGACAGAAAAAATAGAAGAAAATCCAAATATTGCGCTTGTGCGTCATATCGTGCATGATTTGGCGGAGGTGGAGGAACTTCGGCAGAAATACTGTGCGGAATATGTTGTGCTGGCGTCAGGGCCGCTGACCTCCGAAAGTCTGGCCCGTTCCCTTTCCGAAATCGTGGGCAGTGAATACTGTTATTTTTATGATGCCATTGCACCCATTGTTTCAGCTGAATCTTTGGATATGAATATTATTTTCCGCGGTTCCCGCTATGACAATATCGCACCGCCGCCCTATAATGACGAAGTGGCAAAAAGCGAAGAGCTTTCCGCATTCTGGCGTGAGAAAATGCAGGCGGAACAGCAGGCTTTTCGGGAAAAGCAGGAAACGGAAAAGGATCTTTGCCGAAATGGCGGGGAAGAAGCTGACGGCGTTCAGGACAATGAAAGCGACGGCGATTATCTGAACTGTCCCATGCACAGGCATGAATACGAGGCTTTTTACAAAGCTCTGCTCGAAGCCGAAAAAGTGCCGTCCCATAATTTTGAAAAAGAAGTGCATTTTGAAGGCTGCATGCCCATAGAAGCCCTTGCGGAGCGGGGAGAAAGAACTCTGACGTTCGGTCCTTTGAAACCCGTAGGATTTACCGATCCGAGAACAGGCAGGCGGCCCTATGCGCTTTTGCAGCTCAGAGCGGAAAATGCCAGTGCGGATGCTTTCAACTTGGTGGGCTGTCAGACCAAAATGACCTATAAGGCGCAGGACAGCGTTTTCCGCCTTGTGCCGGGACTGCAGAACGCGGAATTTATCCGTTACGGCTCAGTGCACAGAAATACGTATATCAATGCGCCCAAATGCCTTGACGAAAATTTGGCTGTCAGAGGACATGAACATATTTTGCTCGCAGGACAGATAACAGGCGTGGAAGGATATGTGGAATCGGCCGCCTGCGGTCTCTGGGCAGGAATAAAGCTTGCGTCAAGACTGCTTGAAAAGGATCTGCGGGATTTGCCGCAGACAACGGCGCTCGGCGCATTGATGAAACATCTGCAGAATACGGAAATGAAACATTTTCAGCCTTCCAATATTCATTTTGGCCTTATGCCCGATTTGGAAGAAAAAACAAAGAAAGCCAACCGCAAAACCCTTATGGCGGAACGGGCAAAACGGGATTTTGCAGCGTGGAAGCAAGAATTTTGGGATAAATAATTTTTCCGTAAAACGAAAAAAAAGGACTGTTTTTCAGTCCTTTTTTTGTGTCAGTATAATTTGGGAAATTTTAATACCGTGTTTCGTCAAGCAGGGTGCAGGCTTTTTCGTATTCTGCCTGACAGGGAAGAACCAGTTTTTCTTTGGGCGGAAATTTTTTGTCATACTCTTCCGCTTCCTGAGGATTGATGTCAAATACGTCGGAAAACTGCACATAGCCCGAAATGCCGTCCAAGGCGTGTTCCTGCAGGGGAAGAGCCAAAAGTCCCTGATAAAATTTTCCGTCGGCCATGCTGATTCCGTATTTTTTTCCGCCCGTAAATCCGTAAGGGGAATAATGATACGGGTAGCCGAGGGTTAAAATGGCTTTGTGTCCTGCCTGTTTTGCTTTTTCAATGGCGTGGCTGATGAGCATGCGTCCCAAGCCTCGGCGGTGATATTCGGGGGCGATGAAAACAGGGCCGAAGCTGACGGCGGGCACTGGCTTTGCGTCGGCAGAACGGGGAATTATCCGTGAACGGGTGAAAAATATTCCGCCTGCAATCTGTCCGTCAATTTCCAGTACAAAGGAAAGTTCGGGCAGAAAGTCCTTGTGTTTTCGCATGCGGTGCAGAACATAGTGTTCATGGGCTCCCGGAAAATACAAATTCCAGAAAGCGTCACGGCAGATGTGTTCCGTGGCAAAATAATCCTGCGGTGTTTCGTGTCTGATTATCATTTTTTATTTTTTCTGTTTCGATTGAAATTTTTATAGCCTATTAGGGTATTTTTCTGAATTTTTATAATAAAATCAATGTGAGCATTATCGTTTACCTGCAAAAGAGCAAGGCTTTTGGATTTACGATGTTTCACTCTTTGGAGGCGGAAACGAAAGTTTCCTGCCGAAAAAGTGTGAAACAGGGGGTATGCATGGGGGTGCAGGGGGTGATTGTGAGGGGGCTTGCCCCCAATA
>CALUWZ010000131.1 GCA_944324625.1 uncultured Mailhella sp.
TGTGTTCTTTTAGGTTTAATTTTAGTAATTTCTTATTGTTCTTGGAGATTTGTGGAGCAGCCTGTCCGTCGTCATGCTTTTTTTAAAAACAGAAAATATCTTTGGACTGTTACGGTTATTTTTGTTGCCGGAGTATTAATTGCTGCTTCTGTTTTTCGCACTAATGCCAGATTGTCTTTTTATGAATACAGTTCGGCTGATGAAACTATCGTACAGTATAATTATAACTCTGATTCACCCATTGATTTTATCGTGGCAGGGGACAGTCATGCAGCGGCCAATAATCAACTGATGGCAGATTTAGCTTCGGATTATAATGTGCATGGAGTGTATTTAGGGTTATTGGAAGTTGTAAATTCATTCAGATATCCTGAAATATGGAAAGAACAGGTAAATTCCATAAATAAATTTTTATCAGAGCATCCTGTAAAAAATGCTTTTATTTTTATAAGGCTTGCGCAGGAATATAACGGCAAAATGATATATTATGATAAAAACCAAAAAGAAGAAAAATTCGTGTATCTTCCTGATCCGTCTCTTTCGCATAAGGAAGCTTTTATGCAGAGTCTGCGCGATACAGTGCAGCTTTTCATAAAGAACGGTGTGCAAAATGTTTATATTCAGAAGCCGTTGCCGGAGCCGAAATTTAATGTTCCTCAGCAGGCTGCCATAGGGAAAATTCTTTTTTCAAAAACAGAAGAAGAACTGAATAAATTGATCAATGAAAGTGCAGATGAATATAATGAAAGGACAAAGGAGCTGAATGCGCTTTTAACTCAGCTTGTGAAAGAAGTTCCGCAGGTAAAGCTTATTGATCCTGTGCCGGTGTTTTTGAGCGATGATAAAAAATATTTTATTTCAATAAAGGATAATATCTTGTATTATTATGACGATGACCATTTAAGCGTGCAGGGAGCACAGCGGATGTATTCTCTTTACAAAGATATTTTTGAAAAAATTTCTGCACATTCGGAATCTGATTAATGCTAAATTGTTGTGAACTGCAATGGTTATGAAGCAGAATAAAATTTTTCGGGGTCAGGGTGTGTTTCCGAATTACTGTCATTGATTGCAGCAGTTATAAAAATATCAATAGAAACAGACTGTTTTAAAATTTGTTTTGGTTTGGAAAAAAGATTTTTCAGCCGCTCCCGCTTACGGTATTTGCAAAGCTGAAGCCGAAATTCTCTGCAAGGTTTCGCAAATACCGTGACGGGGGGCGGGGGAAATCATTTCCCCCGTAAAAAATCAAACAGCGGCGTGGAGCAGGAGATTGTCCCTGTGTATGACTTCCGGATAATGGGCGTTGCCCAGAACGGCGGCCACTTCTATGCGGCTCAGACCTTTTATTTTGCGCAGTTCTGCGGCTGAATAGTTGGAAAGTCCGACGGCTATTTTTTTGTCTTGATATAAAACGGCAATTAAGGCGCCAGCGCTGAAATTGCCTTCTACCTGCACAATTCCGCCCGGAAGCAGGCTTTTGCCTTTTTCGCTCAGGGCAATGTAGGCACCGTCGTCAATGCTGACTGTTCCCTGTGCGTCGGAACGGTAGGCAAGCCAGTATTTTCGGCGGGAAACAGGTTCGGAAGTGGGGCAGATCCATGTGCCGATTTTTTCTCCCGCAAAGGCTTTCAAAATAATATCGGGAATTTTTCCGGGCAGAATAAAGGTCGGCACGCCAAGCTGCGCAGAACGGCGGGCAGAAAGCAGTTTTGAATACATGCCGCCTGTTCCCACGCTGGTTTTTCCGCCGCACAGTTCATCAAGATTTAAATCCTGAATATTGTCCACAATATCCATAATGGCAATTTCTTCGTCAGGATATTTCAGGGGATTTTTTGCCAGAACGCCCTTGGTGGAAGTCAGGTTAATGGATAAATCCGCTTCGATGATGTTGCACAGAAGGCTTGCCAGAGCGTCATTGTCGCCGAATTTGAGTTCATGGATGACGACGGTATCGTTTTCATTGACAATGGGCACTACATTCCACTGCAAAAGCTGCTGAAAGGTATTTTTGGCGTTTAAAAAGCGCTCACGGCTTTTTAAATCGTCACGGGTCAGCAGAATTTGTGCACAGAGCATGCCGTGCTTGAGAAAGAGTTCTTCATATTCGCGCATGAGCCTGCCCTGCCCTATGGCGGCAGCTCCCTGCTTTCCTGCAAGGCCTTCGATTTTGTGGCTTGGGCCTAAGGCTTTTTTGCCTGCAGCAACAGCTCCTGAACTTACCAAACAGACACGCTTGCCCATTTTGTGCAGCTTGGCTATCTGGTCCACCAGATTTTCCAGTACGGAAAGTGCAAGGCCGTTTTCATCGGTCAAGACGGCGGAACCGACTTTAATAATAATGTTTTTTGCCTTTTCTAGGGCTGTGCGTTTGGCTTGTTCCTGCATGGCTAATCTCTTACATAAAATACTTCGATTTCGGGGAATTCTTCGTCTTCGGGAATTTCTTCTTCCTGATAATGAATAAGCGGTTCATTGACATCAAGAGCATTGCGAAGTTCCCACATTCTGCGCACAAGTTCTTCAAGTCCTGTTCCTTCCTTGGCGCTGATGAAGAACATTTCCCTGCCTTCTTTTTGGGCAAGGTCTTTGATTTCCTGCAGTTCTTCTTCTGTGAGCAGGTCGATTTTATTGATGACTTCAATCTGTTTTCTGGAGGAAAGTTCTTCGTCAAAAAGGCGCAGTTCTTCGTTGATCAGGTCAAAGCCGGCGAAGGGATATTCGTTTTTATTGATATCCTGTGCGGAAAGAATGTGCACGAGAAAACGCGTGCGTTCCACGTGCTTCAAAAATCTGTCCCCAAGGCCGAGGCCTGCATGGGCGCCTTCGATAAGTCCCGGAATATCCGCGATGATCATGCGGCTGTCAGGATCGTATTCGTCAATAATAACACCGAGGTTCGGGCTCAGCGTTGTAAACGGATAATTGGCAATTTTGGGCTTTGCCGCGGAAATTTGGGAAAGAAACGTTGATTTTCCCGCGTTCGGCAAACCGAGAAGTCCTGCGTCGGCAAGGATTTTCAGTTCAAGGCGGAGGGATTTCTGTTCGCCTTCTTCGCCTTTTTGGGCAAAGCGGGGAGCGCGGTTGGTGGATGATTTGAAATGTTCGTTGCCTTTTCCGCCGCGTCCGCCTTGGGCTATGAGTACGCAGGCTTCGGGATCGGAAAGGTCTGCAATGAGGATTTCCTCAAATTCCGTGCGTTCAAATATCTGCGTACCTACGGGAAATTCCAGAATAAGGTCTTCGCCTTTTCTGCCGTCGCATTGGCTGCCTTGGCCGTCGCTGCCGTTTCTGGCTTCATAGGTGCGTTTCAGACGGAAGTCATAAAGAGAATGCAGGCGGTTTGTTGCCTTGGCATAAATGGACGCACCGTCACCGCCGTTGCCGCCGTCGGGGCCGCCTCGGGGTATGAATTTTTCACGGCGGAAAGACATGCAGCCGTTGCCGCCTTTGCCCGCCTTTACCTGAATAAGGGCTTCATCAACAAAACGCATAAAAACTCCGTTATGACAATGTAAAAAAGGCGAGAAGAAAGAAATTCTTCTCGCCCTGAAAAAAAAGATTTGCCAAAATTATGCAGTTGCAGCTTCGGCAGGAACAATATGTACACGTTTGTGTTCTTTGCGTTTGCGTACAAATGTTTCAAACTGAACAGTACCTTCCACTTTGGCGAAGAGGGTATAGTCACGACCCATACCTACGTTTTCACCGGGGAAAATACGGGTGCCGAGTTGGCGAACCAAAATGTTACCAGCGAGAACTTTTTGACCGCCGAAGCGTTTCACGCCTCGTCTTTGTCCTTCACTATCACGACCGTTACGGGAACTCCCGCCTGCTTTCTTATGAGCCATGATTAACTCCTTTTATTCTTACGCATTAATGCCCGTAATGGTGAGGGCAGTGTAATCCTGACGGTGACCTTGGGTCTTGCGGTAGGATTTACGGCGATGTTTTTTGAATACGATTACTTTTTCTCCGCGACCGTGTTCGATAACTTTTGCAGTTACTTTAGCACCGTCAATGTATGGAGCACCAAATTTAGCACTGTCGCCGCCGAGCATAACAACGCGGTCAAAAGTTACTTCGTTGCCAATTTCAGCAGCAAGTCTGTCAATAACAATTTTATTGCCTTCTTGAACACGGAATTGTTTTCCGCAAGTTTCGATAATAGCGTACATTCAAACCTCCGAAAAAAAGAGAAACGAAAAATAGCGTGACTATAGAAAAAAGTCAAGAATTATTTTCCCTTTTTTCGTCATTAGAAAATTGATTTTTTTCATGCGGGGCATGAAGTGATTTTTATCAATCGCCATAAGTCGGTGTACGGGGAAACTTACGGCAACGCTAAAAATGGCTTAGTGGTGAACGTGTTCACCTTTTTTGATTCTGTAAACAATGGCGGTTAACATGATGGCAAAATAAATGAAAATAAGGCTCACACCAAGGAAACCCTGAGGGGTTGAGTGCATTACGTTTTCCATAAGTTCAGCAAACATGTTGACCTCCTTAGCTCTCTGTGTGAGGGTATGGTACACAGCGAACGCATAATAATGGCTTAAATTTTTCTCTCGGTCAAGCAAATTTTAAGCAATTCTTAAAGTTTATCCGATTAAATAGCCGAGGGCGGAAAAGATTTCGTATTGGGATAAAATGCTTAAATTTGTCTGCCAGAAAATTGTACTGCAAAGTGTAAAAAACATAGTCAGCCTCGCTTTGTTTTGATGAGGCCAGTCTATGCCGTACATGCGTCAATTTCTGACGCATGCCGATTTTTCTGTCATTGTTCCTGAAAATTGATGTGGTATTTTTCAAGCTTTCGGTAGAGGGTAGGGCGGCTTATGCCGAGGCTTTTTGCGCAGGATGACATATTTCCTTCGTGGCGCTGCAGGCTTTCTTCAATGACTTTTTTTTCTATTTCGTCAAGAGTCATGTCCGAGGTTGTTTTTATGGGGCTTTCGTTTTCGTCAATGCCGAAATATTCTGCCTTGATCATTTTGCCGTCCGCAAGGTGTATGGCGCGTTCAATGGCACTTTCAAGCTGACGCACGTTTCCCGGCCATGAATAATTGAGGATAAGGCTGTATGCTTTCGGGCTTAAATGCTTTTGCGTGTCAATGTTGCCGAAGCGTTTGAAAAAATAATCCGTGAGCAGGGGGATGTCTTCCTTTCGTTCCCTGAGCGGCGGTATGATTATGGACAGGGTTGTGATGCGGTAAAAAAGGTCGGGACGGAAGCGTTCTTTTT
>CALUWZ010000132.1 GCA_944324625.1 uncultured Mailhella sp.
GCCTTTAACCGCCGACCCTATAAATGAAGGTGGCAGCCTGTATTCCTTGGCAAAATTTCTTGCCGTATCGGCTGAAACGTTCATGCGGTAATTTTTCAGACATTTTTGCCACATTTTGGTGCGCACTTCCAATACAGGCTTTTCAAAATGCATAGCATAGGTAAAACGCCTTAAATATGCCTTATCCAGAAAATCTATGGAATTAATAATCCAAATGCGCGGAATAGAGTTATTTTCCAGCATTCTGTTGACAATTATCTTTTTGTTGGCAAACACGTCATCGGCTTCGTCAATAAGCAGGCAGAGCTTTTGCCCGGGCCGTATGATTTTCTGTGCCAATTCCAAATATTTTTTTCTGTCGTCTTCCCCTTCGGCCGCAGCCACATCATAAAGCTGTATATGCTTTTTGCGGCACAGGGTTTTGGCAAATTCCGTTTTTCCCGTTCCGGGTTCGCCGTACAGCAAAATATTGATACCCTTTTCCCTGCCGAGCAGAGCATTATGCAGAATTTCAGCACAAAACTCCTTATCCTCAATATGGGAAAAATCGTTCCATTCCAAAGACGCACCGAGCGGCTGACCTAAAATAAAACGGTGCAGATCCTTTGGCGTATGAATTTTCAGCGCAAAAATATTTTGACAGAAATTGCTGAGTTTTATTTCCCCGTCATAATCAATTTTTATCAGACCGTATTTTATCAGGGCGGAATCAAAACGGATTATCCTGTCCACAAGGCCTGACCTGTAGCCTGAAAGCAGTTTCAGCGCGGAAACATACAAAAACGAAGAAGGCAGAATCGTATCAAAAATATCGGAAAGTTCAGAATGCACGGCAAAGCGGACCACAATCCCCAAAATTTCTTTTTCTTCTTCGGAAAGTCCCAAAACATGCCGCAAATTTTCCAGACAAAGCTCTTCGGAACTTTTGCCGAGTTTTTGTATGGAATCTGCTTTTTCCGCCAGTGCATGGCAAAACTTGGGAACCTGCTTCAAAACTGACTTTTTGTTTTCCTTTGACAAGTCGTCAATATCAAAAAATTTGTCTGTTTCGTCAAATTCGGACACATTCCACTTGTACGGAATAAACTGCTGCCCCTTTGTAAAATGCCATTCCAAAAAACGCAGAATGCTTTTGCTGTCTGTTTGCTTGGAACGCAGAACATTATGCATGTACCGCAAAACTTTGCACTGTTCAAATCTGTTCATAGGCTTACCTCACTGTATATATTCACTATACAGCCTGCCTGCGTCAAAATCTGACATAGCCCGAACTGCAGAAAAATTATTTTTTTCGGTGCAAACGGCAGTACAAAATCTGCATTCTATTTGCCCTCATACCAGTTTTCCGGTTTGATGACTTTTACGGCACTGCCCCATGTATACAAATGCCAGTCCATTTCCAAACGGCCGCCGGCAAAAAATTTTACGGTCACGGAACCGTCAGGATTTTCCGTCATTGTCTGTTTCGGATGAAATTCATAGCGCTTCACGTCTTCGGCAACACTTTTGTCAAAAAGCCATTCCACTTCAAACGGTTCTTCCTGAAAAACCCCGAAGGAATTTTCCGCCAATTCTTTCAAATTGAAATTTTCCTCAATTTCATACTGTTCCGCAAGAAGTTCCAATGACTGTATATTGCTCAGAATAAAATAATGAACTTTGTTTCCGCCGTAGCCGTCGCTGTGCTTTGCCACCAGATAATGATTTCGGTCCCCGTACAAAATTCCGTAAGGCAGCAGGCGGTATTCCTTGGTTTTTCCCGTTGATTTGCTTTTATACAAAACTTTTATCTGCCTGAAGCCTAAAATAGCCTTGCGGATTTCACAGAGAATTTCCTGAGAAATCAAAATCTTGGGCCCGACCCTGTGCGCAAAGCCTTCCGCCTCAAGCAGAACTTCCGCATCCGTATCAATATGCCTGTAGGTCTTGTCCACGATATTGGCCCTTATCTTTTCCGTAACAGCCTGCAGAAGTTCGGCATTTTCCGCCATATTGTTCGCCTGCAGAAATTTCACGGCTTTCTCAAGTCCTGCCAGCTCTTCGGCTGAAAACTGAATAAAGTCCTTCAGCGTTCCCTGAGGTATGAACCAGCGTTTGACGTTGTTTTCTTCCGTACGCACCTTAGCCTGCGGAAAACGGTTCACAATAACGTCGCGCATGCGCTCCGCCGTCCGCCTTGCAACACCGTAACGCTCCATAATATCACTCAAAGAAACGCCTTCCCTATTGGACTGCATCCAAATCGCCAAATCCAAAATATCGTCCAGTTTATCGTACGCCATATTTCCTCCGCCATAAACGGAAATTTTATTATCAATACGCCAAACGCATTGTTTTTTCAAGACAAAATCATAATTCAAAACCATAAATTTCATGTGCAAAATTTGTTTTGCTTGACGTTAAAGGCTTTTTTGCTTACATTAATACCACTATAAAAATATAATTATCTCATTGAGTTATCAAATTTCAACCGCTCAATGAAAGGAGATATTATGGAATTCTTCCGCGGACGCCGCCTGCGCAATACCCCTGCCCTTCGTGATTTAATGGCTGAAACCCAAATTAATGCCAATGATTTGATTATGCCCTATTTTGTCGTGGAAACCGATGACGAAAATTTTAAAAGCCCCATTGCTTCCATGCCCGGCCAATACCAGTTGTCCCTCAAACAGCTGAACGAAACCGTCAAAAAAGCCGTCGGAAACGGATTAAAATCCATTCTGCTTTTCGGCATTCCAAAAGAAAAAGATCCCGTTGCCTCCGAAGCATACAACGACAACGGCATTGTGCAGCACGCCGTAAGAATGCTGAAACAAAACTTTCCCGATCTTGTGATTGTGACCGACGTATGCCTCTGCGAATACACTTCCCACGGCCACTGCGGCCTCTTAAAGGAAGGCGACAAACAGGGCCTTGTCATCAATGACAGCACCTTGGAACTTCTTGCCAAAACAGCCGTTTCCCATGCCAAGGCAGGTGCGGACATTGTAGCTCCTTCCGACATGATGGACGGCAGAATTCATGCCATCCGCACAGCACTGGACAAAGCTGGATTTATCCAGACCCCCATTATGTCTTATGCCGTAAAATATGCTTCCGCATTTTACGGTCCTTTCCGCGACGCAGCAGAATCAGCCCCCCAGTTTGGCGACAGACGTACCTATCAAATGGATTTTCGCAATGTTTCCGAAGCAATGCGTGAAATGTATGCAGATATCGAAGAAGGCGCAGATATTTTCATTATCAAGCCTGCAGGCGCATACCAAGACATTATCCGCATGGTATATGACCGCACCGATGTGCCCCTTGCAGCCTATCAGGTAAGCGGTGAATATTCCATGATCAAAGCAGCGGGCATTAACGGCTGGATCAACGAACAGGCCATTATTATGGAATCTTTAATCGGAATGAAACGTGCCGGCGCAAAACTCATCATTACCTATTTTGCCGAAGAACTGCTGGAAAAAGGCCTCGTAAAATAAAGGAATACCATGAATAAACCACACTGCACAGAGCTTGTGCCCGATATGAACGATTTGGAAAAAAAAGGGCACGCAGGCCATGCGGGCGCCATGCCGCACAGCCATGCAGGCATGCATCCCCACGCCAGCCGTTTTCTGGCTGACGGCGTTACCCCAAAATGCAGACTGATTGCTTGGGAAGTAACCCGTTCCTGCAACCTTGCCTGCAAGCACTGCAGGGCTGAAGCCCACCCCCACCCCTATGAAGGCGAACTTTCCACGGAAGAAGCCAAAAAACTGATTGAAAGTTTCAAGGAAGTGGGTGACCCGATTATCATTTTCACCGGCGGCGACCCCATGATACGGCCTGACGTGTATGAACTTGCCGAATATGCAAAACAGCAGGGACTTCGCTGCGTTATGAGCCCCAACGGAACACTTATCAATGAAGAAAACGTCCTGCAGATCAAAAAAGCAGGCATTGCCCGCTGTTCCATTTCCATTGACGGCCACGACGCAAAGAGCCATGACGCTTTCCGAGGCGTGGAAGGAGCTTTTGATGCGTCCATGCGCGGCATCGAACTTTTGAAAAAGAACGGCATTGAATTCCAAATCAATACCACGGTTACCAAAACCAACCTGCATACGTTCAAACAAATCTTTGAGCTTTGCGAACGCATTGGCGCAGCCGCTTGGCATATTTTCCTGCTTGTGCCGATGGGCAGAGCCTCCTCTCTTGCCGATGAAGTCATTACGGCGGAAGAATATGAAGAAGTTCTGCACTGGTTCTATGATTTTCGCAAAACCACGTCCATGCATTTAAAAGCTACCTGCGCACCGCATTATTACCGCATAATGCGCCAAAAAGCCGCAGAAGAAAATATTCCCGTCAATTTTGAAAACTTCGGCATGGACGCCATGACACGGGGCTGCCTCGGAGGAACAGGCTTTTGCTTCATCAGCCATACGGGACAGGTACAGCCCTGCGGATATCTTGAACTTGACTGCGGAAACGTGCGCGACACGTATTTCCCCGAAATCTGGAAAAATACCCCTTGGTTCAAAAAATTCAGGAATCAGGAAGATTATGAAGGAAAATGCGGCGTATGCGAGTTCCATAAAGTCTGCGGAGGCTGCCGCGCCCGAGCCTATTCCATGGACGGCAATCCCATGGCACAGGAACCGCTCTGCACCTATATTCCAAAGAAAAAATAATGCAGTATGCAAAAGCCCTTTCAGCAGAAAGGGCTTTTTTTTCGGCTTGCGGATACCGACAAAATTATGCGGCTGACAACGCAGAATAACGACTACCTGCATAACAAATAATTTATTGTCGTAAAGGCTGCAAAAAAAAACCGCCCTTGCAGGCGGTTTTTTATATTCATTAATCCCATGTACGTTTATCTTCAATGGGACGTATGGTTGCAGGAAGCGTGGCGGGAGGAAGAATTTTAAGTTCGGGACGAAGCTTAATGCGCTCACGGAAAAGGTGCATAAGTTCATCTTCACGCTTAAAGTTGCTTGCCTCAATATACAGAGTCATTTCATCTATGCCGCCCGGATTGGTAACTTCAATCTGCCAGCGCTTGATTTCTTCAAAGCGTGCCATTACCTGTTCAACCTGATGCGGATATACGAAAATGCCTTTAATACGTGCAGTGGTATCAACGCGGCCCACAATATTGCCAAGTCTCGGACTGGTACGGCCACAGGCGCAGGGCGTTCTGTCAATATAG
>CALUWZ010000133.1 GCA_944324625.1 uncultured Mailhella sp.
TGCCTGTTATTGCCGAAGGCGTGGAAACCCTCGAACATGTGGAATATCTGCGCAGCGTGGGCTGTTTTAATGGGCAGGGCTATTTCTTTGCCAAGCCGTTTCCTCTCAGCGAATATGAAGAACGGGTCAGCAATTCCACGTTTTCCGTACCGGTCAAATCCCAGAATTATGATCAGCTTATTCCTGTGGATGATCTGTGGAATTCCTCTTCCAGTTTCAGCCACTTGTTCAATTCTCTTGCCTGTCCGCTTACGCTTATGGAACTTAAAGGCGATAATTTGGAAATGATACGGGCAAATCAGAGTTTTTACAATGAAATTATGCCTAACAGCCAAGCTTTGGCCCTGACGTCCTGCCATGCTCTTGATGTGCTTATGCCCGAAGACAGGAGCCGTGTGCTGGAAACTCTGCAGAAGCTTGATGAAAACAATAACTGGGCAGAATTTGTCCTGCGCGTTGTTTCTCCCGAAACGGGCGCCCTTTACTGGCACAATGCACGTTTCAGCTATATCCAAAAAACTTACAACAGCAAAATTTTCATCATGCATGTGGACAATGTGACCGAATTCAAAAACAGGGAGCTTGTCTGCGATCTGCAGGAAGAGCGCATAAATGCCGTGCTGGAATTTGCCAAATCCATTGTGTTGGATGTTAATATTACGGACAAAAAAATCCGCATGGGTTCAGGTGTTGCGGAAACTCTCGGCATGTCTAAGACTGTTGTTTCTTATCCTGAAGATATTATTGATGATTTTGTATTTCCTTTTGAACAGAAAGAAGAGTTTCGTTCCTTGACGGAAAATGTGTTTGCAGGCAGGGAACAGGAAAAGCCGGTTCTTTTGTCTTTTATCTGCAAAGATGCGTTCAGAATGTGGTATGAACTGAAATATAAACTCATTTACGCCCATAACGAACCGAAACTTGCCGTCATGTTCCTTGAAAACGTGACGCATACCGTAATCCGCAGGGAGATTTACGAAAGCGAACTGGCATACAGGGACAGCCTTATTGCCAAGGGCGGCAATTATATTGAAATCGATTTGCTGGATAAGAGCGTTCTGCGCAGTTCCGAAAAGTTTCTCGGCAATATCGGCTACGCAAAACCCCGCTGTGTGGATGAGTTTTTCTCTCTTGTGGGCAATACGCTTATTCACCCTGATGACAAAGATAAGTTTTTGCAGTTTATGAACCTGTATTCCTTCAATAATCTTCTTGCAACCGGCAATAAAAAATTCAGCTTTGAATGCCGGTATTTGAATGCCGGGGAATTTAAATGGGTATGCATAAACTTGAGCAGTATTCAGAAACCGCTTGAAAAGCAGCCGGGGGAACAAAAACGCTCCACGTTCTGTTATGTGGAGGAACTTGGCAGAGAGTTTCCGCTTATGAAGGCTGATAACTGTCATTATAAGCGGGACGGCCGCACAGGCTGCTATTCCGAACCGCTGTTCAGGGAAATGGTGGAATATTGTCTGGAAGAACATGCCGAACAAAAAAATGCCTTGCTTTATGTTCAGCTTTCCCAAAAGTATTCCGCATCCAACTGCCCGAAAAATACATTAAATTATTCCGTGGTGGCCATGTCCAATATTCTGCGCCAGTCCTTCAGGTGCAATGATGTCATAGCAAAAATTGACGATCTGACCTTTGCCGTCTTTTTGCAGAATGTACCGGGAGAAGAACTGGTCAGCCAGCGTGCAAAGGAAGTCTGCTGCCTTATGAACGAATACAACGAAAAGAATTTTTCAAGCAAAATTATCGGCAATATCGGCTGCAGTGTGCTTACGGGGCAAAATACCTATCAAATGGCCATGGAAAAAGTAAAAACAGCCTGTCAGATTGCAGGTAAACAGGGCTACAACACTTCATATATGTTAAGTTAAGCGGCAGGAGTTGAAAATGGTAGAAAAATTAAAAGCGTGGGGATGCAATGTCGACGAAGCCTTGGAGCGTTTTGTGGATGACAAGGAACTTTATGTGACATGCTTTAATATGTTCTTGGTGGATACTTCTTTTGATGCCCTGAAGCAAAGCGTTGAAGCAGGCAACTGCAAAGCCGCCTTTGAAGCCTGCCATACCCTTAAGGGGGTCGGCGGCAATCTGTCCGCCGGGCCTTTGTATGACGCAATCTGCGTTTTGACGGAAAAACTCCGTGCAGGCAATATGGACGGCGCAGCAGATGACGTTAAGACGATTTTTAAATATAAAGACGAGGCAATTGCGCTTTTGGCAGGGTAGGCATGCATATCAGTCCGCACGCAGAAAAGATTTTAGCCGCAATAAAAGAACATGATGAGATAGTTCTTTCCATGCATGCCAATCCGGACGGCGATGCCGTCGGTTCGGCCCTCGGCATGGCTTGGTTTTTGACGCAGCAGCTGCATAAGCGGGTGTGCATTTACAATGAAAGCCCGTTTCCCAAGTGGCTTTCCTTTTTGCCGCTGCCCTGCCCGTATTATACCGATTTGCAGGAAATACCTTTTTCAGATCCCTTGGTTGCAGGTATGGACGCAAGCGAACCAAAGCGTTTCGGCGAAGCTTTTGCGGCGTATCTTGCAGGAAAAAAAAGCATCTGCATTGACCACCATTTGGGAACTTCCGGCTTTGGCACGGAATATAATTGGGTTGACCATACCATGGCGGCCACTGGGCAGATGATTGCGCAGATTGTTTATGCCCACAGCGAAAAAGCTCCCGAAAACTGCGCCAAAGCCCTGTATGTTGCGCTCAGCTGCGATACGGGCAATTTTACCTTTGGCAATACCGATTCAGCCTGCATACAGTGCTTGGCAAAACTTATGGACACGCCGCTTGCCGTTGCGCCGCTGCGCGAGGCCATGGACAATACGTGGAGCGAACAGAAAATGCGTTTTTGGGGAAAACTCATGACCATGGTCCGCTTTGAGTTTGACGGAAAACTGGCATGGGTGGGCATTCCGAAGGAAATGTATGCCGAATTCGGGGTTGCAAAAGAAGATTTGGAAGGTTTCGTGGAGCAGATGCGCAAAGTAAGGAATGTGCGCATCACTCTTTTAATGCGTGAAGAAATACAGGATGTCCCTTTTGTAAAAGTAAGCATGCGCTCGGCCGGCGATGACGACGTGCGCAGCATTTTGACCGAATTTAACGGCGGGGGACATAAAAATGCCGCAGGAGCAGGCATTTTCGGTACACTTGAACAAGTCTATGCAATGCTGTATCCACATATTGAAAAAGCATTGCAATAAGGAGTTTTTATGATAAAAGGGGCTATTTCCGCCTTAGTTCTGCCCTTCAAAAACGGACATATTGATGAAGAAGCCTACCGTGAATTTATTGAATGGCAGATTGAACAGGGCATTGACGGTTTGGTTCCGTGCGGAACAACGGGCGAATCCGCCACACTGACCCATGAGGAACATGAACAGGCCATTAAAATTTGTATTGAACAGACCAAAAAACGTGTTCCCGTCATAGCAGGCTGCGGTTCCAACAATACGCTGGAAGCCATACGCCTGACTCAATTCGCCAAGGACGCAGGCGCAGACGCCGCACTTCTTATCAGTCCTTATTACAACAAACCTACCCAAGAAGGCATTTTCCTGCATTACAATGCCGTTAACAAAGCGGTTTCTTTTCCGTTCTTTGTGTATAACGTGCCGGGAAGAACCGGTTCCAATATAAGCGCAGATACCATGGCCCGCATGTATCACAATATTCCCGACATGCTCGGCGTAAAGGAAGCTACGGGCAATCTTGTGCAGATTTCCAATATGCTGGAAAAAACCGACGACAATTTTATTTTGCTGTCAGGTGATGATTCCACTGTTTTGCCGAGTCTTGCCCTCGGCGCAAAAGGCACTATTTCCGTAACGTCCAATATTCTGCCCAAGGAAGTGCATAATCTCTGCGCAGCGTGGGAAAAAGGCGATGCCGCGGAAGCAAAGCGCCTGCATTATTATTTGGAACCGTTGAACAGAGCCATGTTTATTGAGTCCAACCCCATTCCCGTGAAAACCGCGCTGGCGCTCATGGGCAAAATGACCAGCGAACTGCGCCTGCCTTTGTGCCAAATGCAGGAAGCAACCTTTAAAGTTTTGGAAAAAACCATGCAGGATATGAAGCTGATATAATTTCTTGCAGGCATTATAGTTGTTTATGCAATTAAGCCCCCTTGCGGGGCTTTTTTGCGTTTTTTTCGGGGGAAATGATTTCCCCCGCACCCCCTCGTTTTGGGTGCGGACTGTTTTGGCATTTTCGGAAATAAGCTGCAGATGCCGTACGGAAAGAAAGCAGGATACACATTTTTGTCTGCAGGGATTTCCATATAATGAAACAGGCAGAATTACGCATGGTTCTTGGTGTGTTTTTTATTTTGCATAATAAAATCAGCCCCGGCCGACAGGTATCTGAAAAACGCAAGGCCTGTGATTTTGCCATATTGCTGTGACAGTTATATGATGAAAAATTAATTGGAAACATGCCCAAGATAAACAGAGTATGCAAAAGGCATAAAAAAAGCCCCGTTACGGGGCTTTTGTATGCAGAAATTATTTCATCGGAAATTATTTCATTCTGTGGGCTGCTTCGAAGATACCTTCTGCAAGAGTTGGGTGGGAGTGAATGGTATGGGCAATATCTTTCACGGTTGCACCCATCTTCATGGCAATGGCAATTTCGGAGATAAGGTCGGAGCAGTGTGCGCCTGCAAGGTGAGCGCCGAGAACCTTGTCGGTTTTGGCGTCAACAATGAGTTTGAATGCGCCGGGGAGCTGACCCATGGCCTGTGCTTTGCCGAGTTCGCGGAATTGGAAGAGTTCGGTTTTGTATTCAATGCCTTTGTCTTTGCATTGTTTTTCGGAAAGGCCTACGGTACCGATTTCAGGAGTTACGAATACTGCGGAAGGCACTACGCTGTAATCCTGAGCAACTTTCTTGTCGCCCATGATGTTTTGTACGGCAGTAAGAGCTTCTGCTGCAGCCATGTGGGCAAGCATGATTTTTGCGGGTCCGAGGATATCGCCGATGGCATAGATGTGAGGAATGCTGGTTTCAAGGTATTCGTTGGCAACAATGTAGCCGCGGTTCATTTCCATGCCGAGTTCTTCAAGTCCGAGGCCTTTGCTGTTGGCGGAACGGCCTACGGAAGAAATGATAACGTCGGCTACAAGTTCAAAAGGTTCAACCGGTTTTGCATGCTGAACGAAA
>CALUWZ010000134.1 GCA_944324625.1 uncultured Mailhella sp.
AGTGCTTACGGAAGACAGCGGTCCGCTGATCAAAGCCTTTTCAGTTCTGAAAGAAGAAAACATCGACGAACGGAGCCTGTGGCACGGCACACACAAGACATTTGCCCAAAATCCCTTTGCCTTTTCTTCCCTTACGGAATTTATTCTCCAAAAAACCAATATATCCGCCAATGAAATTTCCCAGCTGAAAAAAATGCAGGAAAGCCCCCTTTTCATGCAAAATAACGGAGAATTGGCAAAAAAACTGACTCTCGCCCAAAACCTGCACAGACTTTTCATCGGATTCCAGAGCCTTTTGCCCGGGTTAAATATGATCAGCATGGAAGATTTGCTGGGCGTGACAGACAGTGAACGGCCCTATGCGCCTTTTTCCGACTGCGCCTCAGCAGGCACGGCCGGCCAAAATCCACTGTTTTTCGGAAACCTTTCCGAACAGGTGAAACGAAAAGGCAGTGCGGCAGAAAATCTGCGTGCTCTTTGGGAATTCAGGCAAGACAAAAAGCTGTATTCGGCAAAAATTCACAGTATCAGCTCTTCAGGCAATAAAAAAATCTTTTCCTTTTCCCTGATTACCCCTGACAACAGGCATTTTGACATCTGCATAAACCTGAGCGCCGCACCGCAGACCCTGTACCGAAACGGACAGGCAAAAACTCTGCGCCCCTTTGAAATTTCCTATTGAAGTGCTCCCGTCAGACCGCTCAAGGCAAAAATCCCCAAAGACACAGATAAGCCGTAAAAATATTTTAACAAATAAAATTACATAGCTGCTATTTACTTTTCTTTTGGCCTGCGTTAAAACCATACCAGAACACTTTAAACACGGACAATGCTATGAGCAACAATCAAGAATTCAATACCGACGAACAAATTGCCCGCTTAAACCAAAAACTGCAGGCAATGAACAGCCGAGACGGACAAAATCCCGACCAAGCCCCTTCCGCCGAACAAAATCCCGCGGAACAAAACACCCTGCAGCCAAACGCGTCCGCAGACAGCGGAGGTACGGAAATTTCCGCAGAACATACAGAACATACCGAACATAACACAATTTATGATACAGAAAATCAAAACGAACATGCCGAAACGGCATCAAAAAACACAGAAACAGAACATACCGAACAAATTGCGGGACAAAACACAGACACTCCGGCCCTGTCCCCAAGCTTTGCAGAAAAAAGTTTCTGTCTTTTGTCTAAAATAGGCCTGCCGGTCCTTATTCTTTTTACTCTCGTCCTTTGCGGCCAGCAATTTTTGTTTCCCCGTGACTTCTGGTTTTCCGAAGAAGTGCGCTATGCCGATATTTATATGAATATGCTGAGCAGCGGCAATTTCTTCAGCCTTGCCCTGAACGGCCACCCCTATGCGGAAACGGGACCGCTATATTTTGTGCTGGTCTGGCTCTTGGATTCCGTTCCCAATATCAACATGCCGCAGGCATTTTTCGGCGCATCCATTATATTCGCCGTTCTTTTCACCGCAAGTACGTGGATTTTGGCGCGGGGTCTCGGCTTCGGCGGCAAAGTTGCTTTCCTTGCGGGACTTATCAGCCTCTCCATGTTCTTTCTTGCGGGATTCACCAACTATACCCGCATGGATTTGCTGTTTGCCGCTTTTTTGAATTTAAGCTACGTTTGCTTTTTCCGTGCATGGCAGAAAAATTCCGCACCGATATGGCTTATTTTCGCTTTTCTGTTCCTGTGCTTCGCTTCGCTGACAGCAACGGTCACGGCCTTTGTCCTGCCCTTTATTGCGTCCCTTCTGTTCTTTCTCTGGACAGGAAAATTCAGACGCATTAACAGTGCGGACGGCATCATAGGCTTTCTGCTCGCCCTGCTCATTATTTTTGCATGGTTTGCCTGCCTTTATTTTCAAGGCAATGCCCAATATATCAACCTTGTTTTCGAACATCAGATTATACAAAAAATATTTCCTGAACAGACATGGCAAAACGATCCGCACTGGTATTATCTTGCCGGCCTTCCCCTTGTCCTGTTTCCATGGATTTTTGCGGTATTTTTCGGCGCTTGGGGCACATGGTTCAAAAACCTCGGCAAAACATTCAAAAACAGAAAAACTGAAAATGCAGGAGCATGGCTTGTTCTGCTCATTGCCACTCATATCGGCTTTTTCTCCCTGTTCGGAGACAAAAATTTTGCAAGCCTTGTAACCGTTCTGCCGTTTTTTGCCATTTTGTTTGCCAAAAGCGTACTGAACTTCTCTGCCCTCAAAAGCAAAATTTTCTATGCCCTGCTTTCCCTGCTCACCGTGCTTTGCGGTCTTGCGCTTATTTTGTTTGAATTCCATGCCTATATTCTGGAATTCCTGCCCAACCTTTTCCAATTGCCCGCCAAAATACCTGCCTTTGTGGAAGCTGCCTCAACCAATACCGGTTTCGGGCTTACGGCCATGGGCGCAGTTTTTATTTTACTCGGCATTTTGCTGTGGTATTTTGTCAACCGCCGCTTTCCGGGCGCATGCGCGCTTGTGTACGCCTTGGGCATCATTATAGCCCTGCAGCCTTTAAACATATTGGTGGCTCCGCAGCTCGGTTCTGTTTTGAGCACCAAAAACCACGCATACCAAATGGCAGAGGCCCGCTTAAATCAAAACGCAGTTCCGGCAAGCTATAAAATCTATCCCGACATTTTCACCTATTATTACAATGAAGCCTTGGATAAAACCACATATTCCAAAGCGGTAGTCGCCAATCTCGCAACACTTGACGCTTTGACGGATTTTCTGCTCAGCAACGACAAAGTCATTCTTGCCGTTGCCAAAGACGAATTTGACAAACTTCCCTATAAAAACGAAGCCGTCATACTTGACTGCAAACAGTGGATTGAAAACCGATACGTCATCCTGACGCTTTGGAATATTGCATCCCATAAACCAATTTTAAACGAAACGGAACAAGACAGCCTCGTGGATGCAAACATAATTCCCAATTCCGAAAATCTTCTCAATCAGGAAGACAAAGACGAAATAATGGCTGATCCGAAAAATACTGACCCGGCCCAAATTCCGCAGACACTGCCCTATCTTGAAAAAGACAGCCCCATTCCTGATGCGGCTGTCCTTCCCGAACAGAACGGACAAGAACCGACAGAAAACAATATGACTGCCCCCACCGGCAATGCCCAAGAGGCTCCGCAGACTCCTGCCGAACTTTAACCTGCACATCATAATAAATAGGAAACTTACATGGAAATTCTTTGGGTTGTTCTCAGTTTTCTTTCAGGCTCAATTCCGTTTGCCGTTGTCATAGCCAAAACATTTAAAGGCATTGATCCACGCAAAGAAGGCAGCAAAAATCCCGGAACCACCAACGTTGCGCGGCTTTGCGGCCTGCCCTACGGCATAGCAACTCTTGTCTGCGACATTTTAAAAGGCACTGTTCCTGTTTTTTTGAGTATGCAGTTTGCCGATTCAGCATGGATTCCGAGTGCCTGTGCCTTTGCCGCTTTCATCGGACACATCAAATCCCCTTTCCTTGGGTTTCACGGCGGAAAAGGCGTTGCCACGGGCATAGGAGTACTGATTCCGCTGGCCCTGCCCCCGCTGCTTGCCGCAGTTGTCTTATGCGTTGCAGTTATTGCATTGACGGGCTATGTATCTGCAGGGGCCCTTACGCTTTACACAGCCTTGCCGTTCTGCTATTATTTTTTCGGCGCACAGCACTTGATTCCGCTTTCCCTTGTTATGCTGGCAATAGTCGTATATACGCACCGTGCCAATATCAGGCGCTTGGCTAAAGGGGAAGAAAAATCATGGCGCAAAAGCAAAAATTAATTCTGTTGCATAATATGCCCTTACTTCCATGAAATAAAAAGCCCTGCCGAACATTCGGTCAGGGCCTTTTTTATGGAGACAAAAATCTAATTATTTTTTCTGCCACGGATTATTGACGGCAAGGTCATAAATTTCCTGATTGGAACTGCCCGCAAACGGTTTCTCCGCAGTCTTCAGAGACTGCACAAAACGGCCCGTGATGACCCAATCCGCATAAGACAGAATTTCACGGCGAAGCTGTGCCCTTTCCTCCGAACAAAGCGTTAAAAGTTCAGGCACTTCATGGCCGGTGTAAATCACAATATGACGCCCTTTTGCTTTGCATACTTTCGCAAGGGCAAGCAGGGCTTTTTCCTGCAGAAACGGCTCACCGCCCGAAAACGTCACGCCGCCCGCCAATTTGCTTTGATAAATTTCAGCATACACGTCAAAGGCAGAAACCAAACTGCCGCCGTTTTTATCGTGAGTGGACTGATTATGACAGCCTTGACAGTGAAAATCACAGCCCTGAAAAAATACGGCTGTCCGCACGCCGGGGCC
This sequence comes from uncultured Mailhella sp., assembly GCA_944324625.1. GTDB lineage: Bacteria > Desulfobacterota > Desulfovibrionia > Desulfovibrionales > Desulfovibrionaceae > Taurinivorans. The sequence continues at coordinate 4,333 of CALUWZ010000134.1, forward strand.
GTCCACCACACTTTCGTGCTGATAGCCTGCCAAACGGACAGAGGTATTTTTCAAAAGCTCATATTCTTCCTCGGTCAGATCTAGTGTCTGCATGCACATTCTTTTTCGGAAAAGTGTTTGACACGGTCAGCTTCTTCGGCTCGTTTCGCATCATTCCATCTGTCCATGTCGCCGACAAGATATCCGGTAATGCGGCGTATTCTTGAAAAATGCACGCCTTCGCCGATAAGCTCTTCTTTTGCTGTTTGCTGCTGCATGGTTTTCTCCTTATTTATTGGCCAAGGTATCGTTTGCTTCCTGCTCCGTGGCATAGGGGCGGGCATATTTGGGATCAGGGCTGTAACCCTTTACTTTGCGCAGAACGGACAAAGGCAGACCTTCGCCGTCACGCCGTCCGCAGCGGGGGCAGGTATCCCCGATAATTCCGACATAGCCGCACACGGGGTCACGGTCTACTGGATGGTTAATGGAAAAATATCCCATATCAGAATCTGCCATGGCGGTCACAATGGTTTCAAACGCATCAATATTGGCGGACAAATCTTCAGCCACCTCAATATAACTGATTGCACCCGCAAGGCAGTATTTATGATAATTGGATTCAATCTGTATCTTATCCCATGCCCGTATGGGATAAAATACGGGAACATGGAAAGAGTTGGTAAAATATTCCCTGTCGGTAATTCCTTTGAGCACGCCGAACCTGTCACGGGTAAGACGGAGCAGACGGCCGGAACAGCCTTCCGCAGGACTTGCGATAAGGCTGAAATTCAAACCTGTGCGTTTGGTTTCTTCCCTGCATTTGTCATGGAAGAATTTTATAATCTTCACGCCGAAATCATTGACCGCCGCAT
>CALUWZ010000135.1 GCA_944324625.1 uncultured Mailhella sp.
GGCAGTCTGCTCGGCGCGCTCTGCACAGGCCGTTCAGGCAAAGAATCTTTGCTCAGCATCATCCTCTTCCCCCTGCTCATTCCGCTTTTGCTGTCCGCTGTTTCGCTGACTGCCTTGGGACTTTTGGATCTGCACAGTTCCCCCGCGGACACGGGTCAAGCCATGCAGTGGCTCGGCATAGCCCTTGCCTTTGACATGCTGTTTTGTTCCGCAAGCTTAATTCTTTTCCCCTATCTTTATCACGGTGAATAACATGAATAAAACACTTTCCCCAGTTCTGGCCGCCTGTGTCGTCCTTTGCACGGCAATTTCCCAGTACCTCATTTATTTCCACGCCCCTGTGGAGCAAGTGCTCGGCTATGCCCAAAAAATCTTTTACTATCACCTGCCCGTTGCATGGTGGAGCTTTGTCAGCTTTTTCCTTGCCGCCGTGTTCGGGATTGCCTGCCTTATAAAAAAAGAAGCGCGCTTTGACATGATAAGCCATGCCTGTGCAGAAATCGGCTTTCTTCTTGCCACACTGACCCTGATCACGGGCAGTATCTGGGGCAGACATTCATGGGGCGTCTGGTGGACATGGGATCCGAAACTTACCACAGCCCTCGTGCTTTGGTTTATTTTTGCCGCCTATCTGGTAGTGCGCACCATGCCCATGGCCCGCGAACAAAAAAGCAATATCTGCGCCGTCATTGCCGTAATCGGCTTTCTCGACGTACCTCTGGTCTTTTTTGCCACAAGGCTGTGGCGCTCCATTCACCCTGCGGTCTTCCATTCCGAAGGGGGAGGACTTGAACCGGAAATGGTCCATACCGTTATTTTCTGCGTTCTTTCCTTTGCCTTTTTATGGCTTTGGCTTACTCTTTTCAGAATAAATCAATTAAAACAAGAACATATTTTAGAATCTGTTCGCAGCAAACTATTGTACAGCGAAGAACAAAATCAGGATTAGGTGCCCTATGAATGCAGTATATTCCTTAGTCATTGCCAATATCGCCCTGTGGTGCGGTTTTGCGTTTTATTTTCTTATCCTTTCCAAAAAACAGCAAAAAATTCAAAAACAACTGCAGTCCCTTGCAGCCCAGCTTGACAGCGAAGAATAAACGGAGAATGTATGGGAATCAAAAAACTTATTTTGGCTTTAAGCGGTCTTGGCGTACTGGCCATGCTTTTTACCAGCGTCAATTATTATATTGAAAAAAATAAGCACAACCACCCCGTGCCGCGGCAGATGCAGACGGCTTCCAATGAAGAAAAAACAGCCTTCAGCCCCGCGCAGAACCAAGGCAAAACCGCTCCCAACCTCGGTCAGAACGCCATGCTTCCCGAGAATATACCGCCTGCAATGCTCGAAGCCATGAAAAAACAGGGGCTTTCCGTTGAAGACCTTCAGGGCAAGTCCATGGGACAGGGCATGAAACAATCAGGCCAAAATGCAGGCGGACAGGGCATGGGAGCCATGAACGGCAGAGCGTTCCCCGAAGAAATGCTCAAAGCCCTTGAAGCGCAGAACAAGCAGCAGTCATTGCAAAATCCGCAGGAAGATGCGGTAAACAAGGCAGTACAGCACATTGAAAGCCATGCCGACCAAGCCGAAACCCAAAAAATCCGTGACGGTCTTGCCCTTATCGCTCAAAATCCGTCAGAAACCGATACGGTGATTTTCCTTGCGGACACCTTTATTGCCCACGGCGAAACAAAAGCAGCGGAAATTGTACTGCAGAAAGGAATGATAGCCGCACCTGCCAATGCCGTGCTGCCCTATCTTTACGGTCAGGCTCTTTCCAAAGATTTTCAGTTTGAAAAAGCCGCCGAACAGTGGGAACGGGCGCTCAGCCTGCAGGACTCCGCCGAAGTCCGCTATTCTCTCGGCATGCTTTACCGCTATAAGCTTATGAACAATGAAAAAGCCAAAGTGCATTTTCAAAAGGCAAGCACCCTGCCTGCCCATGACCCAAACCTTGCAGCACATTTAAAGCAAGAATTAGAACAATAACATGCAGATAAAAAACATACTTTTCATATTAGGACTTCTGGCATGCTGTCTTGCCATGCTTATTCTGGTTCCCGGCCTTGTTTCATGGCTGTATGGAGAGTATGAAGTATTAAAAGGGTTTTTGCTCTGTTTTGCGGGAACGCTTTTGGGCGGAATATTCCTGTCTTATGCCGCCAAACCGCCCAAAGGGGAAAAAATTCAGCTCACTCCGCGCGAAGGAGTCGCCATTGTCGGGCTTTGCTGGATTTTGGCAACCTTCATCTGCGCCATGCCCTATATTTACATTACGGATGTCAGCTTTTCCAAGGGCATATTCGAATCTGCCTCCGGCCTCAGCACCACGGGCGGCAGCATTTTTGCCAATCTGGAAATACTTCCCAAGGGAATTTTGTTTTGGCGCAGCTTCACCCAGTGGTTCGGCGGTTTGGGCATAATAGTATTTTCTTTGGCGCTGCTGCCCTTTATCGGTGCAGGGGGCATGCAGCTCTATAAAGCCGAAGCCTCAGGCGTCAGCAAAGACAAAGTGGCGCCCAAAATGATAGACACTGCCCGTTCCCTGTGGGGCATATATACGGTTCTCACCCTCACCCTTGTAGTTATCCTCTATCTGCAGGGGCTGAATTTTTTTGAGGCAGCAACCCACGCCATGTCAACGCTTGCGACAGGCGGTTTTTCCACGAGAAACGCATCCATTGCGGCCTTTTCGCCGCTGACGCAGTGGACAATCATTCTGTTCATGTATCTTGGCAGCGTCAATTTTTCGCTGCATTTTCTGTTCCTCCACGGCGGATTTAAAAAATATTTTGAAAATGAAGAATTTGTTTATTACACAATTTTCCTGCTCATAGGCATTTTTTTCATTGCCGCAACCCTGTATGTTGAAGAAACGCCGTCACAGCACCTTTTAACCGCAGGCAGTACTCCTTATACTATTGAACAGGCCCTGCGCGATTCTGCCTTCCAGCTTATTTCACTGACCACGTCAACAGGTTTTGCCACTGCCGATTATCTGCAATGGCCTGTATTTACGCAAATAATTCTGCTCCTGTATATGATTACGGGCGGCTGTGCGGGCTCCACTGCCGGCGGACTTAAATTTATGCGTGCGCTGATTATTTTAAAACTCATCCGCAACGAACTGAACCGCCTCAGCCACCCCCGCGCGGTGGAACGCATAAAAATCAACAAAACCCCCATTGACGATTCCGTTCTCAAAGGAGTGCTGATCTTCTTTGCCATTTACATAATCAGCATTCTGCTCGGAACCCTGACCCTGAGCACGCAGGAAATAAATCTGGAAACATCTTTTTCCGCAATTATTTCATGCATTTCCAATGTAGGGCCTGCATTCGGCGGCCTCGGCCCCACGGGCAATTTCAGCATTTTAAATGATTTTGACCTTTTTCTCCTCTCATTTTTCATGCTCTACGGCCGTCTGGAAATTTTTACCATTCTTCTTTTGTTCATGCCCAAATTCTGGCGTAATTAATTGAGTTGCACCTTTCATAAAAACAGGATAATTACAGATTAAACAAGGAGTTTTTTTATGAAAAAATTAATTCTTCTTTCATCCTTTCTCTTACTCACCGCATGCTTTTCAGGTTTTGATTCCTCTTCCCCCGAAACTCCTGCCTCAAGCACGGTAAGCAATGTCTATACCAGCCAGTTCCCCGATGTGCCTATTCCCATGTTCATGAAAGCCGATGTCAAAAATTCCCTTACAACAGTCAATTCAGCAGGCGAAAAACTCGGCCGTGAAAACTTCACCGGCAATATGGAAGCAAGCAATTTGGCTGCCCACATGGTGCAAAACCTCACCTCACAAAGCTGGACGCTCGTCGGCTCCATGCACGGAGAAAAAACGCTCCAGCTCTATCACAAAGACACAAGATACCTTGCCGTTGTCATCGAAGCGGGCCGCTTCAGCACTTCCATGGAAGTTTGGGTGGTAAACCATATCGACAATTTCTCACTGCCCAACCAGAACAGCGATCCTTTCAACTTCGGCAATGCGCCTGCGTTCAATTCCGCCCCCATTGACGACAATTTCAACGATTTCGGTTCCGATTCCGTATTCTAACCCAATATAACGGATAAAGTCATGCAACACGAATTACTGCAGTTTAAAAAACTCGCCAAAAAACATATCCATCTCGGCGTATGCGGTTCCGTTTCCGCCTACAAAAGCCTTGAGCTCCTGCGTGCGTTTGTAAAAAGCAATATCCACGTCAGCGTGACTTTAACCCCCTCCGCCCAAAAATTCATACAGCCGCTCAGCTTCGAGGCTTTGGGCGCAAACAAAGTATACAAAGAACTTTTCGGCGGGGATTTTCCCTTTGACCATCTGGAACCGGGACAAATCGCCGACGCAATGGTGATAGCGCCCGCAAGCGCCGCCACCATTGCACGGCTTGCACAGGGCATGGCGGACGAAATGCTTGCCTGTCAGGCTCTTGCTTTTGACGGCCCCGTGCTTATCGCCCCTGCCATGAACCCGAAAATGTGGACAAACCCGGCAACAGGCGCCAATATCGAAACCCTTTTGGAACGCGGCTATTATCTTACCGAACCGGAAACAGGCACAGTCGCCTGCAAAGCGGAAGGACAGGGACGCCTTGCCCCTCTTGAAAAAATCTACTACGACAGCCTTGCCCTTTTGACGGAACAGGATTTTTATCAGAAAAAAATCCTCATTACCTTAGGCCCCACTTCGGAAAAATGGGACGCCGTCCGTGTTTGGACCAACAACTCCACGGGAAGCATGGGCACGGCACTTGCCCTGACCGCATGGCTGAGAGGCGCGGATGTCTACATTGTGGCAGGCCCGAATTCCCAGTATATTCCAAAAGACGACAGAATACATTATTACCCCGTCACCGGTGCCGACGAAATGTATCATAAATGCCATGAACTGTGGCATGCCATGGATTACGGAATTTTTACCGCCGCAGTGGCCGATTTCAGACCCCTGCCGGGAACTGTGGACGAATTCTGCGAAAGCGGCGAATTTTTCGGCGATAAAAAATTCAAAAAAGAACAGCATGCCGAAGGATTTTCCATCCGCTTTGCAGCCAACCGCGACATTCTGAAAAGCATAGGCCAAATCAAAAAACCGCATCAGAAACTTATGGGATTCAGCGCCGAATCG
>CALUWZ010000136.1 GCA_944324625.1 uncultured Mailhella sp.
GGATTCCAAAACTGTGCGCCAGACCTTGGGGCTTGCGGGCATCGAGGTCACGGACAGGCTCCTTCTTGCCATGCGGACGCAGGATACCGCAAAAACCGCGGTGCTAGTGCGTGATATTTTGGCTGAAGGCGTGGATATCGGTTTTTTCCTCGGTGAGCTGGTGCGCCTTTTCAGAAATCTGTTTGTGCTGAAAGAAGCGGGAAAACAGGTCTTGGCGGATCTGCCCCTGCGTGAAGTCGTGCGTCTTGAAGAGTACGCAGGCTATTTTTCCTCAGCGTTTTTGCATGCAGGCTGGCAAATGGTTCTTGAGAATCAGCGCCGTATTCTGCAAAGCTACGAGCCCGCGGCCGCTTTGGAACTTTTGCTGCTGAACCTGACGCTTTTGCCGAGGCTGCTTCCTTTGGAAAACGTCATGCTGCCCGATGAAAATCAGGAAAAGCAAGCCGTTCGGGACAAACAGTCTTTTCAGGGAACTGAACAGTCGGGGGAGCGTTAGCCCCCGGTAAGCCAGCTCTTGCCGATTTGGGGGCGAAATCTGCACTTAATTCCTCTGAATACGCTGAAGAAAAAACAGCCCGTGCAGACAGCCTGAATACTTCTTTTGCGGAAAAAGCCGCACAAATCCCTCAGCCTGATGAAAAACAGGCAGGACAAAAAGCAGATTTGTCTTTGCATGCCGAAGTTTCCGCCGAAGAGGCAGAGGCTGATTTTTTTGAACCGTCTTTTGCTCAGGCCCCAGCTGCAGAGCCTTTTGTAACGGGTGCAAATTCTGCGTCAAATCCTTTTCCTCCGTTAAAAACTTCCAAAAAATTTGTTCCTCCTGTTTTGTCCGATACGGCGCCCGAGACAGTGCCAGATATGACAACGGACAGGCAGGCTGCGGATTTTGGACCTGCGGGAAATACTGTTCAGGGACGTGCGGACAGCTTTGCTTCCGAAAAATCAGCACAGCCCAAAAAAGTTTCTTTCAGAGAGAAAATCGAGCAGGCCAGACAGGCACAGGAGGAAAGCCAAAGGCGTTTTCATAAATCTGATGAAAACGGTCCGCCTTCTGAAAAAAGTATTCCCGTTGATGCCGTCAATATCATCAATCTGCCTGCCGATGAAGGGCCTGACGGCATGTACGGCGGCACTGCGGATTATTCCGATGATGAAGACCGCCTCGCCAATGCCGCATACAATGACGGGACAGTGCCGCATTATGATTTGTTTTCCGAACATACAGTCAGCGAAGATGAAAAAGAAAATATTGATTGGCACGAATTTTTAGCGTATTGTGAGAACCACGGCTTTCCTGCCGAATACATACCGCTTATGCAGAACCTGAAAGTCACCTTGACCAAAACAGATTGTTTTATTAAAGTTTCTTCAGGACCGCAGGCAACTATTTTTTCCAAAGTGAAAAATCAGCTGGAGGAATTCCTTTGCGAGTTTCTCGGAAGAAAAACGGTAATTCGGTCCACCATTGTGGCCTATGAGCTTGCAAGCGATGCACAGCTGAGGGAAAAGGCCATGAACAATCCGCAGATTCAGCAGCTTATGAATGAATTTGGGGCTGAAATTTACCGTTGTTACGACATTAAACACGACAGAAAAAATTAAGGAGTATTACCTTGAGAAACATGAATGATTTGGTGCGCCAGGCACAGGTTATGCAAAATAAGATGGCAAAACTGCAGGCAGAAATGGCTGAACGCATTGTTGAAGCCAGTGCGGGCGGCGGCATGGTCAAAGTAAGCGTCAACGGCAAAAATGAGCTGAAATCCATTACCATTTCCCCTGAAGTGACTTCTGACGTTGAAATGCTCCAAGACCTCATCGTCAGCGCCGTGAACGAAGCCAACAGAATCGCCAAGGCCGACATGGAACGTGAAGTTTCCCGCATTACGGGCGGCATCAAAATTCCCGGCATGTTCTGATTTTTGAAAATGTTTATACGTACGAAAAAGGCTGTTTACGGACAGCCTTTTTTTTTGTATACTGGGCTTATTCTCTCTTTCGGAGGTTTTATGGTAACGCTGAATACGCTTTTTCAGGAACATATTCACAAAAAAAGCCTGATTTATTCTCCTGTGGAGACCAGTATTTTCGATTTACTCAAATGCGGCCCGGGGCCTTCCAGTTCCCATACCATAGGGCCCATGAAGGCAGGCTATGATTTTCTGTGTCTGTGCCGTGAACGGCTGAACAGTTTTGCCAAAAAGCCCAGTCATTTTATTGTCCGCCTGTACGGTTCTCTGAGTGCCACGGGCAAAGGCCACGGTACGTGCGCCGCCGTGCTTGCGGGACTTCTCGGCCATAAACCCGAAAAATGCCCTGCAGGCCTCTTGAAAGAAATAAGCCGCGATCCCGATCAGCACTATACCCAAATGCTTGGCGAAATTCCCATTACCCTGTCCCTGCACAATATCATTTATGATAATGTCATGCATAATTTTCCCTATAACAATACCTTGGTCATTTCTCTTATGGATACTGCGGGGGAAGTGCTTTTTGAACGGGAATACTATTCCGTGGGCGGCGGCTTTATTCAGTGGAAAGGATGGAAAGCTCCTGAACTCGGCAAGCCCGTGCATCCGTATCAGACCATGAAGGAACTGCAGATCCGTCTTGAGCAGACAGGTCTTACCCTGCACGAACTGCTGCTTGATAATGAAACAGCCATAACGGGAACGTCCAGAGTGGAAGTTCTGCAGTATCTCGACGAACTTATCGAAACCATGGTTATGGGCGTAAAACGCGGCCTTTCCAAGGAAGGGGTTCTTCCCGGCACGCTCAATGTTCAGCGGAAGGCAAGTGTTTTATATAATAAAGCAAAAAGCCTGACCATTGCCCATGAACGGTTTCTATGCTGTCTGAATGCGTATGCCATGGCTACGGCTGAAGAAAATGCAGACGGCGGCGTTATTGTCACCACGCCTACCTGCGGGGCGTCGGGCGTTCTTCCTGCCATTTTGTATGCCATGCGACAGGGCTGTTCGGGAAGGATTTTTGGCGGCCGTGGCAATCGGTTTTCTTGCCAAGCACAATGCCGCCATTGCAGGTGCTGAAGTGGGCTGTCAGGGCGAAGTGGGCGTTGCTTCTGCCATGTCCGCCGCCATGCTCACCCATGCAAGGGGCTTTAATGCCGAATATACCGCCAATGCCGCGGAAATTGCCCTTGAACACCATCTGGGCCTGACCTGCGATCCCGTGGGCGGTTACGTGCAGATTCCCTGCATTGAACGGAATGCCGTGGGGGCGGTCAAGGCTTACAATGCATTTTTGCTGGCAATTTCCGAAGATCCCAAGAGTCACCGCGTCAGCCTTGATTCCGCCATTGAAGCTATGGGCGAAACGGGCCGTGAAATGAATGCCAAGTTTAAGGAAACCTCTCTCGGCGGCTTGGCAGTGTCTATGGTTAACTGTTAAAGACAGCGAAGCGCACTGCAAATTTTATATAACACTGCTGTTTCCACGGTTAAAACTTTGCCTGCAGCTGACGCAGAGAAAGCTGTTTTCATGCGCCGGCTGCGCCTTGAATGCTGTCTTAAAAACTTGTTTTTTCTGAACGGCTATTGGTCTGCACTGCAGGCAGGCAAATTCAGCCGCTTTGCTGTTTGTTTGAAAATACCGTCATAAACGGGCAAAAGTTTCAGGCTTCCTTCTTTGCTTAAATGGTCGTCGTCAAGAAAATAAACGGCTGACGGACCTGTTATGTCAAAATATTCTTTTGCGCTTAAGAATTGTTCCGCTGCGTTAATAATGCTGACGCCGCTGTATTGACGTTGCAGTTTTTCCAGCATGTTCTGTGCTTCTTTTGTTCTTTGGCGGTAATCTGCTGTTTTTTCGCCGAATTTTGCGTTCAAATTTTGCAGGCTGATATTAAACAGTCTGTATTTATAGGCAACTGCAGGGACCCAGCAGCGGGGTTCGGGCAGTGGGGCCTGAATGCAAATGTTTTTTACTCCGTTTGCCAGACAAAGTTCGATGAACCGTGCAAATTCGTTATAGAGCAGGACAGCCCCCGCATTGGCATCAGGCGCATTTATCCGCAGAGCAGGTGATTTTAGGGAATAATCAAAGCCAAGATAGCTTGTGAACCTGAAAATAAGGATTACCGTGTCTGTCTGCTGTTTTTTTATTGTATTTTCAAGTGTTGTCCACAATTTGGTCTGTCCGTTCGGGATTTTTTCTTCAAACTCATGGCAGGCTTTTGGTTTTACGCTGAAAAACTGTCCTGACAGGCCGTATTTTTCAAACAATTGCTCATAGATGAGCGATTGGGCAAGTGCATGGCTGTCGCCGAGGATCAAAATTTGTTTTTGTTCGGGATTGTACGGATAATGCGGTTTATAGGCTGTCAGAGGCTGCGTGTCGGACAGGGTCAAATTCAAATTCAGGGGGTTGTCCATTCTGTCGGCAACGGAAAACAGTGCCGCAAAAATCAGCAGGAAAAGCGGCCAGAGAACTTTTCTTTTTTTGAAGATTTGCTTCAGTCTGACAGGCTGTTCGATGTATTTCCATGACAGGAAAGACAGCAGAAAAATGCACAGAATAATAATGCATTTGTACAGTGCGCTGTCAAGAGCGAAAGAAAAGAACACAAAAAAAGGCCAATGCCATAAATATAAGGAATAGGAAATTACTCCGATTATAATAAAAAATTTATTATATAAGATTTTAGAAAAAACTGAACTGCCGTGTCTGAGCGGATTGTCCGTATTGCCGCTTATGAACAAAAAAGCCCCAATGCACGGAATTAATGCCCAAAGTCCGGGATAAGTGCTGTTTTCAAAGCCAACGACAGAAAAAATCATCAGACATAAGCCCAAAATCAAGCATGCCGTTTTGCGGTTTGGGGTTGACGGACTCCATTCCGAAAAAGCCAGTATGCTTCCAATAAGAAGTTCCCCAGCGCGCGCCGGCAGCATATAAAATGCGAATTTTGGATTGACTTTGAGAAAAAAAGCGGAAGACGCAAAACTGAATACGCACAGAAGACAAAGGAGCAGTGTTGTTTTTTGTACTGTAAGCCGCAGTTTTTTCAGCAAAAAGACGGGCATTTGCATATAAAAATGCTATATTATCATCATTTTTATCATTTAGCCTTTC
>CALUWZ010000137.1 GCA_944324625.1 uncultured Mailhella sp.
TTTTCCCTGACTGCGCAAAGCATTGTCATACCTGTCCGCTTCGGTGCAGGAAATATGTTCGTCGTCTTCCAAAAAATGGCGGCTTCCCACAAGAACCTGCTTTTTGTTCACAAAGGCGGATACGCCATGAGCAACAATAAAATCAACACGGCTTACTTCAGGCAGGGGCAGATTTTGCTTCTTGGCCTCCTGCACCACGGCACGGGCAACGGGATGTCCGTAATGCTCCTCTGCTCCCGCAGCAAGGGCAAGAATATCTTTTTCCGTTTTTACAGCGTCAAAAGAAATAATATCCGTAAGTTCCAAATTGCCTTTGGTCAGAGTTCCTGTTTTATCAAAAACAATCGTATCAATCTTTGCCAGCAGGTCCAGAGCCTGTCCCCCCTTAAGCAGTACGCCGTTTTTTCCCGCGCAGTGCATGCCTGATTTAACGGCAACAGGAGCGGCAAGCTTCAAGGCACAGGAATAATCAACGGTCAGGGCTGAGGCTGCTCTTTTCAAATCTCCGGTCAGGGCAAAAATTGCCAGCCCCAATCCGAATGTTACGGGAACAAGCCTGTCTGCAAGTGCTGAACTTTGTTTCTGTATTTCCGAGGGATTGCGCAGGGAGTTCTCCAAAAACCTGTTGATCCTTGCCATGCTCGTGTTTCTTCCGACATGCACTGCCTTTATGCGGATTTTTCCGTCCTCAATAACAGCTCCCGATAAAACTTCATCGCCTTCCTGCAAATGCAGAGGAAGAGATTCACCTGTTATGGAGGCTTGGTTTACGGCAGCTTCCCCTGCAGCAATAATCCCGTCAACGGGAATAAGCTCGCCTGTACCGCAGATTACGATATCTCCTTCCGCAAGATCATTAAAGGAAATGGAAACCTCTTTGGCGTCGCGTTCCACAAAAACCGTTTCCACCTGAGGCTTAAGCAGTTCTTTAAGCAGTTCGTTTGATTTATTTTCCGTCCACTGCTCCAGCCAAGACCCAATGCCAAGCAATGCCACAATGCTGTTGGCAGCTGCAAAATCCCTTCTCAGCAAAGAAATAAGAACCGCAGAAGCATCAAGCACTTCCACTTTTAACCCTTCCTGCAAAAGGGTCTGAGCCCCCGCAACAATAGTCGGAAAGCCAAAACCGTAACTTAAAAGCTGCTTTAAATGCGGATACTGCCAATGCGTAGTTACGGCGTTGACTGTTTTAGCCAAAACGGTTCCTGCTTTAACTTCGTCTTCTTTGACATTGTCAGTGCGGTACGCTTCCTTGGGAATATTGTTCAGCAAACGGACAAAAGCCTCTTTGTTTTCGGTTTTTCCGTCATACTCCATAACAATGCTTGTTGCTTTTTGGTTTATGCGGACAGAGCGGATTCCGGGCAAAGAAGCGAGAACAGCCTGCAGATAAACAAGATCCAAATAGGGATCATGCAGTTTTTTCCCAAAAAAACGTATTCTGTTCGGTGTCTCGTGACTGATTTTAAAAACATTTTTTTGGATAGGAATAAGCCGTTTTAAGCTCATGGAGAAACTCCCGTTTTCCCTTTATTTTTTCTTTGGGGTATTTTGCAGGGTATGAACTATGCCAAGCCCCAAAAAACTCAAAGCAGAAACAACATGTATGGCCTTGCTGTGTCTGACATGTACAAAACCTGAAACCGCAGTAAGGGCAAGGCTGGCTATCATGCCTTTTTTGACCAGCCGTTTTTTGTCCGCTTTGGAAAGCTTTGAAAGGGACTGTACTTGCCCGTTTACCTTCTCTTTTACTGTTTCTTTGATTTTTTCAATTTTTTTTGAAGTGGCTGCCGTTTGTTCCGCCGAATTTTCGGCAACAATGCTTTCTGTGGGTTCCATAATGCATTCCTTTTAGTCTTCGTTGCTCATTTCTGCTTTAACATCTTGGATTTTTTCTTTCATTTCTTCAAAACTGCTTTGAAAAAATGAAAAAGTGCGTACAGCGCCTGAAATGACGGCCTGCTGTACAGTTTTATTGGTAGCAAGATAGGCAATGCCCGCACCGATTAAAACGCCTTTAATAAAAGAAGGGCTTGTTACGGGAAGAAACGGTTTTTCGTTGTTAGAATTAACTGACATAAACAATCCTTTTGTTATTTTGCAATAGGTTTAGATATGCTTTCTTTTTCAAGCAATGTTTCAATGCCGAATCTTGTGCCTGCGGTGACAAAGGCAATTGCAGCAATGGAACCAAGTCCCGTCCGCCCAAACAGTGATACCGTGCTGACGCCGATGCCCGTGGCTGTGCCAAGTATCGCTGATTCTCTGATGATTTCTTTTGCTGCGTCCTGCGGAGTAATTTCATTTTCACGGATTTTTTTAATGGAGCGGAAAGCAGTGAGCGTTGCTCCCGTTACCGCGCCTGCGAGAAATCCGCGTACGGCGTTTGTCGCAATAAAAGGTGCTTTATTCATAATGCGTATTCCTGTTATTAATTTTCAGCTGTACGTTCCGTTTCTTCGGGACATTCTTCGGCAGTTTCTTTGTTTTGATTCTCCTCTTGCTGATTTTGAACATAGTCCGTTTCAGAAGAAGATTTGTCGAAAGAACCGAGCACGGAACCCAAGACAGAACCAAGCATAGCTTTCAAAGGCGTGCAGTTAAGCAAAAGCACAGCACCTGAACCCACTGCAAGCCCTTTCCAAAAATCATGGGAAATGCCTTGGAAAATCTGCATAAATTTATTCGGGTCAGGATTTCCGTTATACGCTTCGGAAAGAGCTTCATAAATTTCTTGGATTTTTTCCTGACTTAATCCTTTTTTTTCAAGATGTTTGCGGTTGTCGTCTTCATCATGTCCGTTTTGATCTGCATTTTTTTCCGTGCTTTCCCGATTTGCAGCATCCTGTTCGGCATTTTCCGCTTTCATTCCGATATTGCCGAATGTTTTCGTGAACTCATTCTGCATGCGTGCAAGTTCATTGATTTGATTCTGCAGCTGAACAATCTGCGGCATGGTTTCCTGTATTTTGCCGTGCAAAAGCAAATGGTCATAATGGGGAGCAAAAACAGGAACATTTCCGTAAAGAGAAGCATTATCCTTAGGAACTGCGGAAAAAGGCAAAGGGCATGGAACCGCCTGCATGGCCTGAACTTCAACAAAACCGCGTTCCGGGTCATAGCGGTACATGGCACCGGGGTTAAAATTCATTTTTTCGTTGCTCATGGGATAGAATCCTTGGTTAAAAGTTAATAATTATTTCGTATTGTTTCCGTTATAATGAAGAAGCCTTGCGGAATTTGCCAGCACGCCTGCGGTATGGACAATATGCAGCATGCCTGCGGCAACAGGAGACAAAATGCCCATGCCTGCCAAAACTAATCCCAATATATTTGAACCTATGGCTATCAGAAAATTCTGATGTACCGTTTTCAGGGTTTGCCTGCTCAGCCCATGCACATAAACAATATTGGAAAGATTGTCGTTTACCAGCGTAATGTCTGCGGATTCCACGGCAATATCCGATCCGCCTTCCCCCATGGCTATGCCGAGATTGGCCTGCGAAAGAGCCATGGCATCGTTTATTCCGTCTCCTATCATAATAACGGACCGATATTTTTTCTGCAGTTCTTTTACAATCTCCCCTTTTTCCTCCGGCATAACCGAAGAATAAAAATGTTCAATTCCAAGCTCACTGCAAAGCTTTTGGGCTGTGGGGCTTTCATCTCCAGTGATAAGGCAGATATGTCTGATTCCGCTTTGACGCAGTTTGTCTATGACGGTTCGGGCATTGTCACGTATGGTATTGTCAAACGTAACCAGTCCGATCAGTTCTTTGTTTTTGGCTGCAAAAAGAAGAGTTTGCCCGCTTTCTTCGGCATTTTTCTGCTCCTGCATGCATTTTTCGCCGCTGATGTCTATTTGAAACTCCTGCATCATCTTGGCATTGCCGATAAGAATTTCATTGCCTAAAATCGTGGCGCATACTCCCATTCCCAAATAATATTCGCATTGGGTATGAGCGACTGGACTTAAGTGTTTTTCCTTTGCACGGCGGATTACGGCAAGGGCAAGCGGATGATGATTGTGTATTTCCGCAGAATAAAGCATCTGCAAAAATGCGTCTTCCGCACTCAGATTTTGCTCCTGCAAACAATATTCTTTTGCTTCCTTCAAAAGGGACATACGGACCAATTTTGGTTCACTTGTCGTCAAGGTTCCTGTTTTGTCAAAACACACGCAGTCCGCTTTGCTTACGCTTTCCAAATATTTTCCGCCCTTAATCAGGATTTTTCTGTTGGAAGCGTTGTTCATTCCAGCACTTACGGCAGTGCTTGCTGCCAAAACGGTTGCGCAGGGGCAGGCCATAACCAAAAGAACGGTAAATGCCCGCCAAAAACTTTGAGTCAGGATAAAAGTGACTGCCGTAGAAACAAATCCCAATTTGACAAGGTTATTTGCCAGCTTGTCAGCAATTTCCTCAACGGGCGCTTTATGCTGCAGATTATTTTCCACTTGGCACAATATGCGGGACAAATACGTCTCATCTCCAACATGCCGGGCACAGACATAAGCAATGCCCTGACGGACAAACGTACCTGCAAGCACACGGTCCCCTATGCTTTTTGGAATAAAATCACTTCTGCCCGTTATGGGGCTTTCGTCAATAAGAGCATTTCCGTCAATAATTTCACCGTCAACACAAATTTTTTCTCCGGTATGGAATACAACAATATCATTCTGTTTCACTTCCGTTACGGGAATTTCCACTTCGATGCCTTCAACAAACTTAAAAGTATGATGAGTTGTCTGACTCAATATGTCTGCAATGGATTTTCTGGAGCGCTCGGTAATCCACGCCTGCAAAAGCTCCGCTCCCGAATTGATCCACAGAATTTCAAGAGCTGTCAGAGCTTGCCCCGAAACAACGGACGCAATGCATCCGGCTCCGAGAAAACCGTCAAGTTTAAGTTTCCTTTGCTTAAGATTTACAAGGGCTTCTTTTATAAGCGGAACCGAAAAAGCAAGGCTTACAATTCCCAGCGGACTGAAAAGGCCTTGGCTTATGTTTTTAAAAAACAGTTTCTGCAAAGCCGTTCCTGCCATAACGAAACTTAACA
>CALUWZ010000138.1 GCA_944324625.1 uncultured Mailhella sp.
AGAAAAAATGAAAATATTTTCCTTTTCTGCTGAATATGCGGAGGATAAAGCGGTGTGCCGCTATGTTCTGCGGGGACCTGAAAAACTTCGTTAAAAATTTCAGACTGAAAGCATCTGCAGGGAGAGGCGGAAAAAACAGGCTGTGCCGAAAATCGGACAAATTTCCGCATATAATCTGTTTTGGACGAAAAAAAAAGGCCGTGCCGGGCACGGCCTTTTGTCTGTTCAGAAAATTAGAGAATTCTGAAGTCACGGCTTGTGTTGGTTTCGTTGTCGATAACGTGTACGGCACAGGCCATGCATGGGTCGAAAGAGTGAACGATACGCAGAATTTCAACAGGGCGTTTCGGATCTGCGATAGGTGTACCGATAAGGGCTTCTTCAACGGCGCTCATATTGCCTTTTGCGTCACGGGGACCGAGGTTCCAAGTGGAAGGAACAACGAGCTGGAAGTTTTTGATGACGCTGTCTTCCACAACAAGCCAGTGAGAGAGGCCGCCGCGAGGAGCATTGACAATGCCGACGCCTTTGGCTTTTTCGGGTACTTCGGCATTGACGCAGATTTTTGTGTCGCCTTTGGCAAGGTTCTTTTTAAGTTCTTCGAACCATACGCGAACCTGACGGGTAACGATGAGGCATTCGGAAGCACGGGCGGCTGTTCTGCCGAGGGTGGAGAAGAGATCGGCAGGCTTGAGGCCGAGGGCGTTAAGCACAAAGTCGATAACTTCTTTTACTTCTTTATGGCCTTGGGCGTATGCAACAACCATGGAAGCAAGGGGGCCGGTTTCCACTACCATGCCGTCATAGCGGGGAGCTTTGAGCCATGAATAGCGGTCGGTATCGCCCATTTTTGTAAATTTGGGTTTGGTTTCGCCTTCGTAGGGATGGCGTGCCTTGTCGCCTTCGTACCAGCTGTGGCGTACGTGTTCTTCAATTTTGCTGAAGTCAACGTCATAAACTTTGCTGAGGTCGCGGTTTTTCACAAGACCGGGCTTAAACCAGCGGCTGTTTACGTCGCGTTCTTTGCCGGGAGCGGGGAATTCGCCGAGGGACAGGTAGTTTACCGCACCGCCGCCGAATTGTGTCCAGTCCTTGTATGCGCCGCCCACAAGAAGAACATCGGGAACAAGGGTGTTTTCAATGAAAGAAAGGGTTTCATTGTAGAGTTCTTCAAATTGTTTGAGCACTTCTTTGTCAAGGCTGTTGTAGCAGGTTACGCCGCCTGCGATAAGGGTTTGCGGATGCGGGTTTTTGGAACCGAAAATAGCCATTGCGCGGGCAGCTTTGACCTGAATGCGCAGAGCTTCAAGGTAGTGGGCAACGGCAAGAAGGTTTTGTTCGGGGGTAAGGTAATATGCGGGGTGGCCGCCGAGGAAGTATGCATTGCTGAAGGGTCCGAGCTGGCCGCTCTGCACAAGTTTGGTTACTTTGTCTTTTACTTCCTGAAGTTCTTTTTCGGAGGTCGGATTTTTGGAAATGCTTTTTGCAAGTTCCGCGGTTTTCTTTACATCGGCTTTGGTAGCAGTTGCTGCGTCGACAAAGTCAAGGGCATGCAGGTGATAGAAATGCACAATGTGGTCATGGGCAAAAAGCATGCCGAGCATAATGTTGCGGATATGGGTTGCGTTTGCGGGAATTTCAATGCCCATGGCGTCTTCAAGGGCACGGGTGGAAGCAAGGGCGTGGGTATAGGTGCATACGCCGCAGGTTCTTTGGGTAAAATGCTGTGCGTCACGGGGATCACGGCCTACGAGGATATTTTCAAGACCGCGGAAAAGCGTACCGCAGCTTCTTGCATTTTTAATGGAACCGTTTTCTACTTCAACTTCAATGCGAAGGTGACCTTCGATACGGGTAAGCGGATCAACAACAACAGGTCCGCTGTAATTGCTTTTGGGAGTTACTTGACTCATATATCAGCTCTCTTTAAATCGTTATGCCTTGTGGCGTTTATACAGATTGGCACCAATTACGCTTCATAGAACGGGGATAAGCTGTCCCAGAAATCAGGTTCGCTGCAGCCGATGCAAGGGTGACCGCCTTTAACCGGCCAGCTTACTTCGTTAAAGAGAACTTTCGGGCAGTTGTTGTAGGTGCTTGGGCCTTTGCAGCCGAGTTCGTAGAGGCACCAGCCGTTCTTTGCTTCTTCAGAATCAAAGGAAGGAGCAAATTCACCTGCTTCAAAGTGAGGCAGACGTTCGCACTGGTCGTGAACGGTTTCGCCAAAGAACATGAGAGGACGGCCAAAATCGTCAAGTTCAACGTTTTTGCCTTGGAGAAGAGCTACCAAAGCGCCCACCATGTTGAGGGGGTTCGGCGGACAGCCGGCAATGTTGATGGCTTTTACGCCCTGTTCTGCAAAGCAGTCGTTAATGCCTTTTGCGCCTGTCGGGTTCGGTGCGGCTGCCTGAACGCCGCCGAATGCCGCACAGGTGCCGATGGCAACAACAGCTTTGGCTTTGGGAAGGATTTTTTTGCAGTTTTCATACATGGTATGGCCTGCAATGGTTCCGTAAAGGCCGTCCATGGCTGTCGGGATGGCTCCTTCTACCAGACAGATGAAGCCGTCGGGATGATTGATTGCTTCCTCAAGGGCTTTTTCAGCCATTTCACCGGAAGCCTGCATAATGGTTTCATGGTATTCAAGGGAAATGGTGTCAAACAGCAGGGCATCGAGGAAGGGCTGATAAGTGCGCAGCAATGCTTCGGAACAGCCTGTGCATTCTGCATTGTGCAGATAAACGACAACCGGGCGTTTGCCTTGGGTAAGAGCTTTGGCAACAGATGGAGCCATGGAAGGGGCAAGACCCATTGCTACGGCAACAGCAGAACAGAATTTAAGGAAATCACGGCGAGATACGCCATTTTGTTCAAGACGTTCTTCAACACCGTCTTTTCCAAGTCCAATGGAGAAACGCATAAGTAGCCTCCGTGTAAGTTTTTATGAAAAAGGAAAGAAATTAACCTTCTTATAAAGGACAATTTTACTTAGCATACATATTTAAATTTTTTGCGTCAAGAACGGCTTACGGAATTAATGCGGTTTACCCCTATTTTTATTGGGAATAAAAGAAATAAAGTCATGTAAAACTTTTTTTCACAATAGGTGATGTATGCATTTGGGGCAGAAATTTGCTTTTGCATTTTTTTGAAATTCATTATATGAAAAAAAGGCATATTTTCGGGAGGTACCATGAAAAAAATAAAAATGCTTGCGTTTGCTGCGGCCTGTTTTTTTGCTTTGTCAGGAACAGCCCTTGCAGAAACAATTAAAATCGGTTTGATGTGTCCCCTTACGGGCGGCTGGACCAGTGAAGGCAAGGACATGGAGCGCATTGTCAGCCTTCTTGCCGAAGAAGTGAATAAAAACGGCGGAATTAACGGCAAACAAATTGAACTTATTGTGGAAGACGATGCGGGAGATCCCAGAAGTGCCGCCCTTGCCGCTCAGAAACTGGTGTCCAATGAAGTGATTGCGGTAATCGGCACATACGGTTCCGCCGTTACCGAGGCGACGCAGAATATTTATGACGAATCCGAAATTTTGCAGATCGGCACAGGTTCCACCAGCGTGCGTCTGACGGAAAAAGGTTTGGAATATTTCTTCAGAACAAGTCCCCGTGACGACGAGCAGGGTCTTGTGGCTGCGGGCTATATTGAAAAACTCGGCTATAAAAACGTAGCCATTGTGCATGACAATTCTTCCTATGCCAGCGGCCTTGCGGAAGAAAGCCGTGCGGAGCTTGAAAAACGCGGTGTCAATGTCGTGTTTTACGATGCCCTGACCCCGAAAGAACGTGACTATTCCGCAATTTTGACCAAAATCAAAGCGGTTAATCCGGAACTTATTTTCTATACAGGCTATTATCCGGAAGCAGGCCTGCTTCTTCGCCAAAAATCCGAAATGGGCTGGAATGTTCCCATGATCGGCGGCGATGCGGTCAACAACAAAGACCTTGTGAAAATTGCAGGCAAAACCGCAAAAGGATTTTTGTTCCTCAGCCCGCCGGTTTTGGAAGATTTGAGCACGGCTCAGGGCAAGGCTTTCCTGTCTGCCTATAAAGCAAAATACAACAACACCCTGCCTCAGTCCGTTTGGGCTGTTCTTGCGGGTGACGCCTTCAATGTTCTTGTTGAAGCCCTCAAAAACGCAGAACCCAATGCAGAAGCCCTCTCCGCATACCTGAAAAACGGTCTCGGCCAATATGAAGGCATTACGGGAACATTCGGTTTCAGTCCCAAGGGTGACCGCGTAGGTCCTTTGTACCGCTTGTATGAAGTGGACGAAAACGGCAATTTTGTGATTAAAGATTAAGGTGCCGCAAAATATTGACGTGCGTGCGCGGTCAGATTTTCTTGCAGAAAGGCAGACACGGTTCTGCCTTTTTTTATGCATGCATTGCCGTTATGTCTATGCGGCATGATTTTAAACTGCTCTGTTCTGAAAGCCGCAGGGGGAAAGCCTGTTTTCAGGCAAAAAAAATTTTGGGAAGAAAACGGTTTTGCTTTTGTCAGGCAGGGGAGGGCTGAGAATGAGCCGCAGGGACAAAAGGGCGGCTTATGCTGCTGCAGCCAAGCCGGAAACATGGCTTAGGCAAAAGACGGAAAAAAAGGGAGCCGAAACTCCCTTTTATATTGTAAAATTATTCCGCTTTTTCTGCATCGGGTGCTGCTGCGGGGCGAATGGTCAGAACAGGCACTTTTGATTGGGTAACAACTTTTTCAGCCACTGAACCGAACAGGATTCTGTCAATGCCTTTGCGGCCGTGCGTGCCCATGACAATGAGGTCAGCCTGATATTTATCGGCGGCGGCAAGGATTTCTTCGGTGGCATAGCCTACAACGACTTCCGCTTCCACTTCCACGCCTTGGAAATGTTTTGCCACAAATTCGGCCATGCTGCTTTCCGCACCGGAAACGATTTCACCTACAAAACCGTCGATTGTGCTTGGCGCAACATGAAAACCCGTGTACTGGGTCATGGTCGGAGCAACATACATGGCATAAATTTTTGCACCGGACAGCTTTGCAAGCATGGAGGCTTGTT
>CALUWZ010000139.1 GCA_944324625.1 uncultured Mailhella sp.
CCCTGCCCGTAACCATTAACGGATCTTTGGTTATGCCGAACCCAAGGGTGCGTCACTGCCCGAAGAAATCATACTGCCTTCAGACGGCGAAATCTGCACCTCCTTCTTCCTTCTGCCCGCCGTCACCAGCGGAACCGTTGCCCTGACAGGCTGCTGGAACAAAAAAGGCCAGCAGAAATATCTGGAAAAAGTCATGGAATTTGCAGGCCTTGAATTTACCGTGGACGGCGATACGGCAACCGCCAAGGGCGATTCCGGCAATGCCCGCTCTGCGGACATTCCGCCCTGCAATACCGCAACGTCAGCCCTGCTTGCTTTATGGGCAAAAGTCAACGGCCAAGACGTGAACATGCCCCAAAAAACCAAGGACTGTCCGATCACCGAAAGCTTCCTCGCCCACTTGGGCTATACTCCCGACCTTGAACGGGGCGAAGATCTGTTTGCGCCCTTTATGGCACCTTCTGCGGACTGGGCCGTTGCCTATGCGCTTGCCGCCTATATCCGCCCCCGCGTGAAATTGGTGAACCCCAATATCCTGAATGACTATTATCCGTTCTTCTGGCGCATGTACAACACTCTTCCCAATCCAAGCATTGACAAGGCGGAACGCAAAGATGACAGCCCGAAACCAAGAAGAATTATTGCCCAGGGAGTCTATGCAGACCTTCCTGAACCAATCGATCCCGAATGGGATTAATGAGCTTGAGGAACAAATCAGGCAGATAGACGAATGGCGAGCCCTGTGCACCAAGCTCATCAAAGACCTTATGGCCAAAGAAGACATGGAAAAGAAAATCTTTTTTGCCAAGGAAATCCATGAGCTGACCCAAGAACGCAACATGCTGGAAACGCACAGGGAATTCCGGCGGGTGCGCATTGCCCGCTTAAAACTTGAAGAACAGGGCTTTTAACCGCAAAAGCCCTGCAAATATAAAGGTTAACCATGAGTAAAGACACTTCCTGCGTCGGCTGCGGCGCATGCTGCAAAAAAGGCGGCCCTGCCCTGCACACCAAGGACGCATTTTTATTTGAAGAAAACATTCTGCAGATTCAAGATGTCGTGACAATCCGTGCAGGCGAGCTCGTGCGCGACGACATGAAAAACCGCCTTGTGCCCCTGCCCTCCGAGCTGGTGAAGCTTGCGCCTGCCGCCAATGCCCGTCCCGATGACTGGACATGCCGCTTTCTGACGGGCAATAACCGCTGTTTTCTCCACGGCAGACACCCTGCCGAGTGCCGCGCCTTTTACTGCAAAGAGCCCGAAGCCCTTATGCAGCTCAGCAACGAACCCCGCCTTGAACGGGAAAAAATCTGCGAGCTTGTCAAAGCGCCCGCCTACTGGACGGAACTTATCAAAACCCATGAGGAAGCCGTGTGCTACGAAGAACTCGGCCCTTGGGCTCTGGCCATTGACGAAGACGAAGACGCACGCAGAAAATTCATCGAAAAAGTGGAATTTGACCGTTCTTTCCGTGAACTTGTGGTGGAAAAAAAGGCCGCTCCCGCAGAAGCTCTGCCCTTTTTGTTCGGCCGTCCCCTTCTGCAGACAATGGTCATGTTCAAACTCACGGCAAGACCAAGCGCTAACGGCATCAACATTGTAAAAATACCCGAATAGGACAGAATATGTATATCGTAACAGGCGGAGCAGGCATGATAGGCAGTGCCGCAGTGTGGGCACTCAACAATCAGGGCATTGAAGACATTTTGGTTGTGGACAATCTGGCAAGCACGGAAAAATGGAAAAACCTTGTCTGCCTCAAATACACGGACTACATGCACCGTGACGAATTTCTGCATAAAATCAAAAACGACGCCATAAAGGACGTGCAGGGCATTGTGCACATGGGCGCCTGCTCTTCCACCACGGAAAAAAACGCCGATTATCTCATGCACAACAATTTCCATTATACACAGGAAGTTTTTCAGTTTGCCCTGCGCAGCAATGCCCGTTTTGTCAACGCAAGCTCCGCAGCCACCTACGGCGGAGGAGAACTTGGCTTTTCCAATGATCTGGAAATTACCAAAAAGCTCCGCCCGCTCAATATGTACGCCTATTCCAAACACCTTTTTGACCTTTGGTGCATAAAAAACAATATGCTGGACAAAACCGTAAACCTGAAATTTTTCAATGTTTACGGCCCCAACGAATACCATAAGGCAGACATGCGCAGTGTTGCCTGCAAGGCCTTTGAAGTCATTAACGAACGGGGCTTCCTGCAGCTCTTTTCTTCCGACAGGCCCGAATACCCCCACGGCGGCCAGCAGCGTGATTTTGTGTATCTGAAAGACTGCGCCAAACTCATTGTATGGTTTTTGGGCAATAATCTGGGCGGCATTTTCAACGTGGGCACGGGCATGGCACGGACATGGAACAGCCTTGCAAATGCCGTATTCGGCGCCATGGGCAAACCCACAAAAGTCAAATACATTCCCATGCCCGAACACCTCAGAGGCAAATACCAATATTTCACCCAAGCGGACATGACTTGGCTAAAAACATATAACTACCCTTATTCATTCACTTCTTTGGAAGACGGCGTCAAAGATTACATCCAAAATTATCTGGCGGCGGACAATCCCTACCTGTCTTCCCTATAATCAATATATGAGGCCCTTATGCTTATTTCTTGTCCTGAATGTCATTTTAAACGCCATGTAGACGAAAAGCAGATACCGGAATCCGCCACGCTTGCCACCTGTCCCAAGTGTCAGAACAAATTCCGCTTCCGTGACCCCGAAACGGGAGAATTTATTCCGGAAATTTGCCTTGAACGGGAACAGGACACGCAAAGCGCAGAAACGGAACAGAACAGCGTGACGGACAAAACAGGCAATACCGAAAATACCGCCGAAAATCCTGTGCAGAACAGTTCCGAAGCCAAAGAAAACAGTGCGGAACACCCCGTGCAGGCGGAAAACACGGAAGACCCCGTTCCCCTCGGCGAAGAAGATCTGTCCGATAAGACAAAAGAAGAAAATCCCCTGCAGGAACCGCAGTTCCAGTCCTATGAACAGGCACAGAAAAAACGCTCCGAGCAGTATGTGATGATGACCGACGACGTGCCGTGGGAACACCCCGAACGCTACGGCATAATCGGCTCCCTTGTGCAGACAGTTTCACGGGTCATGTTCAGGGGAAAGGATTTCTTTTCAACCATTCACAGCCGCGTGTCTTCCCTGCGTCCTGCAAGCTTTTACGCCCTCATAGGACTGTTTCAGGCCGTAGCCGCCTATTTTCTTTCCCCAAATGTGGTGGAACTCCTCAAATCCGCCGACATTGACCCGCAGAAACAGGCGCTCATGGAAAATCTGCTTTCAGGGCAAAGCTTCCCCATGGTGGTTATCACCACGCCCTTTATCATGATTTTGCAGCTGCTTATTTATACGGCGTTCATTTATCTTGCCATACGCATCACCAATCCCGAAAAAGCGGATTTTCCGCTGACGCTCCGCATTATCGCCTATGCCTCAGCCCCCATGATTTTGAGCATTGTGCCCTATATAGGCGGCGTTATCGGGCTTATCTGGTTTATTTTCAATATCTTTATCGGCATAAAATACGCCCTGCGCCTGACATGGCAAAGAACATTCCTTGCCCTTGCGCCCATTTTCCTTTTGTGGCTGTTTATCGCCTTCAATCAGGCTCTACTCATTATCAACACCATACAGGGATAGCGCATTTTTAAATAACGCAGAAAAAGCGCGGACAGATTAAAAAATAAAAATCCCCTTTTGAGGGGATTTTTTTGTATCTTCGGGTATGTTAATGCAGACAAAAGCAAAACAGCGGCTTTATCGGCCTTCTTCGGATCTGCCGTCTGCCATGACGGAAAGTTTTGCACTGCAGATATCCAAAGCCGTTTCAAGCCGCAGTGCGTACTCCGCAAGGTCCGCGTTGGTTTTGCCTTCCAAAATCGGCTTCCGCACAGGTTCCAGCAAAATCTGCGGAACAGGTTTTTCAAGATATACGGTTTCATACACCGTATCGGGCTTGGCACAGGCAGGCAGGGCAAGCACGGTCAGAAACAGCAATGCCCTGAGCCCCGCAGGCCCTGTCCGTTCCGTCAGCCCTGCGCTGTTATGCGGCTGTTTTTTATTCCCCATATTTTCTCCTGCATTGTATTTTCCTTCTCAGCGGGCAAAGAGCAGCAGGATTTCCTGCGGAATTTCCTGATTTTTCCAGTCCTGCGCAGTATTTTTTGCATGCAGCAGTTTTTGCCTCTGTCCGAGCTGTCTTTCCAATTCCCGTTCACGGTGCGCAAAATCAAGAAGCTTTTGCTCGTTTTCCTCCTGTTCCAGCTTATAAAGCTCAAGACTTTCCTGCTGACGCCTGTTGACTGCCTGCAGCACTTCCAGCCTGCTTTGCCTCTCTTCCGCCTTGTTTTCCAAATACCAAATCCGAAGCCCTGCCAAAACAAGGCCCGAAAGCATAAGCCCCGTTCCCGCAGCTTTCCATGCCGAACTGCCGAAACATGCCGCTGCGGCTGACCAAACCGACATACTGCCCCCTTATGCCCAGTCCGCAAAAAATTCCCGGACATTGAAGCAGGGACAGTCTTTTCGGGCAAATTCGCTGTGCCCGTGGACGCTTGCGTTTGGGTACTGCCTTTTCAGTTCCGCCGCAAGTTCGCGCAGGCTCTGAAACTGGGCAGGCGTAAAATTGTTTTGGCTTTTGCCGTTTTCGGCTGTGCCGCCGACCAGGCAAATGCCGACGGAATTTTTGTTCTGCCCTCTGCAGTGCGCCCCGATAACGGCAATATCCCTGCCTTTTTCCACTTCACCGCTGCGGCGTATCACAAAATGATAACCAATGCCTGACCAGCCCAATTTCTTGTGCCATTCGTCAATCTGAAACGCCCCAATATCCTGACTTGGCTTGGTGGCAGAACAATGAATAATGATTTTATTTATTTCTCTCATACTTTCTCCGTATTGTGGTATTGTGCAGGATGCACAAAGCCCCGCAGGGGGAGTGCAGCGAAAACCGCGCTTTTCGCAAACGACAGCGAGCGGGTGACAGGACG
>CALUWZ010000140.1 GCA_944324625.1 uncultured Mailhella sp.
TACCCTTTCCGGGTCACGAAAGAAATGGCTCGACAGCCATGTGAGCAGAAGCATGAGAACCGCTAAAGGCCAGCAATTGAGAACTGCGAAAAGAAGACCGGAAAAACCGCATAAAAAAAGGAAGGGAAATCCCTCAGAGGCAATACCGATGGAACTTTTTTTCATAGTAGTATGACCTTACGCTTGCAGATGAGAATAAGTTCGACAGTGCGGAAAATTTTGTTTCATATACTGCCGATAAAAATCGGGAACCCCCTGCATGACGCATGAGGAGGTTCCCAAGAATGTTAGAGCTTCCAGTAAGGAGAAAGAATGTGCTTTACATTCTCAATGGCCGCGTTCTGGTCATGAGTAAGGAAGTTGCGGACGATCAGCCCATCAACGAGGTCGGGAACATCGGTCTGCTCACCGCTCATCGCCTCAATTACCTTCAATATACAGAAGGACATATAATTGCCCTTGCCTCCTTCCAATACGGCGAGGAGACGTCCTTCGGCATGGCGTTCAGCAATGCCGCAAATCATTTCCGTAAGCTTTCCGTAGACTGTTACCGTTATCTGCTGAAGCAGCTGGGTCAGGGACATCCCGTCAATGCTGTTTTTGAAAAACTTGATGCGGCAGTCATGCAAAACTGCGGAAATACCGTTTTCAAATTTTCAGACAATGCCCGAATGGCTGTCCGAAAAAATCACCTTATTTGCTTTATCAAATCTAACGCTTAGAAAAACCGAAATAAATTTTTACATAGCCTAGCACAAACAGCAAAACGCAGGGGAACCATGCGGCAAAAACAGGCGGCAGTTTTCCGCTTTGCCCCAGCATAACACCGAGCGTGGAAAGCACATAGCTCACAAAAGAAGCCACCACAGCCAAAATTACCGCCAAATACACGTTGGACTTATACGAAATAATCGCTACCGCAAGTACGGCAAAAACAACAATCATCAAGGAATATGTAATCTTGCTGTGCCAGACGGTAAGCATATATTCAATGTTTGAACCTGAATCGCGAAGACGTTCTATAGCCTCTCCAAGCACAAAAAACGAAAGAGTCTGGGGATTGTCTTCCTGATTGCTGATAAAATAAAAACGCAGGTTCTGTTCAATAGGCAAAACCATTTTATCCTGCTTCTTTTCCAAAAACTGTTCAGGATAATACAAGGTAACATTTTCCAGCTGCCACGCACCTTTTTCCACAAAAAAACGCTCTGCCCGCACAATTTCTTCAATGGTTTTTGAATCATCGGAAAGTTTATACGCGGAAAGCTTCTCGCCTTTTCCCCTCTCATAAACAACCCCTGCATGCACCAGATAATCATTATCGGTAAGCCACAGATTTTTCAGGGATTTTTCTATAAAAATCCTTTCACGGATATCATAGCGCCACAGCGACAAAGCCCTCTGTTCGGCTACATTCATCACAAGCTGAGAGAGCAAAAACTGCGCCACAGCCCAAAACATTCCGATAAAAATCAAATTCTTGGTTACAGTGTAAACAGATATGCCCCCTGCCTGCAGCGCTATGCTCTCGCGGGAACTGACCATAATGGACAGAAAAATAACCGACGCAAGCAAAAAAACAGCAGGAAGCGTCTGTGAAACTATAAAAGGCAATTTTAAAACATAATATTCCAGAGCATACACAAGAGGCTTGCGGGAAGCCATAAAAATATCAGCTTTTTCAATCAAATCAATAAGAATAAAAATACTGATGCCAATCGCCAGCGTCATAAGCAGAAGGCGTGTATGATTTTTAATCATATATTTTGTCAATAATTTCATCTTATTGAACCTTTTTCATTTTTTTGCGCAAGCGAAACAAAATATTCAAATTAAGCCAAGACGGAAAACGTTCGTTTGCCGAGAGATAAACACCGTAAAGGCTTATGACGAAAAACAGCAAAACAGGAAGCCAAATGGTCACATACGGATTCATGCCGCTGTATTCCGCCAAATTCATGCCGAGAGATACCAAAACATAATATGCAAAGAAAATAATCAAAGCCAAAATCAAACCGCTTTGCCTGTGCATGCCCTGAAACGAAGAAGCAATGGGCACGGCAAAAATTGTCAGGACAAGGCAGGAAACAGGAAACAAAATTCTTTTATGCATTTCAACTTCAATTTTTTTTGACAGAATCTTTCTGCTTTCCGCCACTTTTGCAAGGTCAAAAGCGGAAAGATCACTCCAACTCATTTCCTTCGGCTCTATAGGGCCAAAATCAAGACCGCTGAACAAAGAACTCAGTGCAAAGCGGATTACGTATTCTTCAAAAAGCAGCTTGGTAATTTTATTATCCTGTTCGGAATAAATGGTACCGTTTTTTAACAGCATGACAACATCGCCTTTCAGATAATCCACGGACAAATTGCCCACAGGCGCCAAAATAGTCAGGCTGACATCCTCCTTGCTGCTGTCTTCCACCATGACATCGGCAAGAGCGCCGTTTTGTACGTCAACTTTCTTGGCAAAAAAAACAAGATTGGGAATATCCTGATTAAAAACTCCCGGCTGCAGGGCAATATTCACCCTGTTTTGGGCGATATCCAAAATATGGGAACGGAAATTGCTTGCCCCGCTTGCGATAAGCGAAACGGAAACCCAAAAACAAAGCACCGTACAAACTATGCCGAAAATAAGAGGCGCCTTGAACATCTGATACAGGCTGATGCCGCCAGCTTTTATGGCAATAAGTTCCTTATCCGATCCCATGCGCAAAAAAGTCAAAAAAACCGCCAGCATGGCAGATACAGGCATCATAATAAGCAAAAAATTCGGACTTAAATACCAAAAAACCAAAAGCGTATCAAGAAAATCAAGTTCAAGCCCCATCAGCATATCTTTCAGCTGCAAAGCTCTGCCCATAAGCACAAAGACCATAAGCACAATAATGCTTATGACAAAAACCTTGACACATTCAAGAAAGATACGCCGATTGAGCAAATGCATATTAAAACTCTGCGGAAGAATTGGGTGTTAAATCAATAAGTTTAGTATTGGGGCTGTAATGTTCCAAATGTTTTGCAAATTCCGCTGTGTCCTGACAAAGTACCGGGAAGGTTTTGTAATGCATTGGAATTACATTTTTTGCTTCAAGATAATGGCAGGCTTTTGCCGCATCAAGGCTGTCCATAGTAAAATGACCGCCTATGGGCAGCAGAGCAGCATCAATATTAAACCGTTCAGCAAGAAGGGACATATCGCCAAACAAAGCAGTATCGCCCGCATGGTATACGGTAAATCCTTTGGGATCTTGAATGATATATCCCACACAGGAACCGTGGGCAGTGGAATGAACAGCCTGCGTCATGGTAATGGAAAAATCGCCGAACTTTACGGTTCCGCCGATATTCATCCCCATACCGCCAAACATGATTTGCTCAGAATTAATGCCTTGGCCTGCAAGATGACTGCAAAGGTCGGCAATGGCAAGAAGCTTGCTTTTTCCGTTCTTCATTATTTCTGCAGTATCACCCAAATGATCGGCATGGTCGTGGGTAACCAAAATCAAATCAGGATTGATAAAATCTTTTGTATCGCCGCAAACAGGATTGCCTGTAAAAAAGGGGTCAATCAAAATTTTGGTATTACAGGAAGAAAGCTCAAAAGCAGAATGTCCGATCCATGTAATTTTCATAAAAACTCCTTTTATTTTTGGGTGATTGTATAAAAATGACGCATGGAGGAATGACATACGGCAATTCCCAATGCGTCTGTAACGTCCAAACGTAATTTTTGCGTACTGATATTTAAAATTTTTCCTATCATGAACGCAACCTGTTCTTTGTCCGCCCTGCCTGTACCTACCAAGGCTTTTTTAACAGCGGTCGGCGCATAATCAAAAACAGGAAGATCAAAATTTGCACACGCAGCCACAGCAACACCGCGGGCCTGTCCGAGTTTCAGCGCCGTCAAAGCATTTCTGGCAGTAAAAACCTGCTCAACGGCAGCTTCCTGCGGTTTATAATATTCTATTATTTCAATGAGCTGTTTGTAAATATAAGAAATTCTGACCGCAAAATTCTCTTTTCCCTTATTTTTGGGACTGATGACTCCGCAGTCAACAAGGGACAGCATACCTGATTTATCATCGATAATTCCCCAGCCCGTAAAAGAAGAACCGGGGTCAATTCCAATAATTCTCATAGTAAAAATCAGGGAAGAAAACTCTTCCCTGACATATTATCCTTCAAAATCGTCCGGCAAATCAAAGTTAAAGTATACGTTCTGCACGTCGTCCAAATCTTCAAGGGCATCATTGAAACGAATAAGCTTTTCAGCAGTTTCCTTATCAACGGGCACATAGTTTTTGGGGACAAACGCAAGCCCTGCTGATTCCATTTCCGCACCTTGTTTTTCAAGAGCGTCACGAACCGTGTTGAAGTCTTCCATGGCAGTGTGGATGCTCCAAATTTCATCGTCATCCTGCACGTCGTCGGCACCTGCTTCAAGAGCAAGATTCATAACGGCGTCCTCTTCGGGATATTTTTCCTTGGCAAGAGTGATAACGCCAAGTCTGTCAAACATCCAGCTCACGGAACCGCTTTCACCCATGGAACCGCCGTGCTTGGTGAAAAGATGACGGACTTCGGCAACGGTACGGTTTTTATTGTCGGTTGCGGTTTCCACAACAACGGCAACACCGCCTGCAGCATAGCCTTCATAGGTAATTTCCGTCAAATCTCCGCCTGCATCCTGACCTGTGCCTTTGCGGATGGCCGCTTCAATTTTGTCTTTGGGCAAGTTAATGCTTTTGGCTGCCGCAATGGCTGCACGAAGACGGGGGTTGCCGGCAGGATCGCCGCCGCTTTTTGCAGCAATAATAATTTCTTTTGCTGCCTTTGTAAATTCTTTACCGCGTTTTGCGTCTTGACGGCCCTTACGGTGCTGAATGTTGGCCCACTTACTGTGTCCTGCCATATATCCTCCAAATTATTTATTTTTATTTCCTGTAAACCCTAAACCTACC
>CALUWZ010000141.1 GCA_944324625.1 uncultured Mailhella sp.
TTTTAAGCAATACAGCGAACTGGTTGCCGTCTGCTTGACATCAATAACATAAGAACCCTGCGGAATATTGTCCGTATTTTTAACCGTAGCAGAGGCAATGGAAGTATCGGAGCTTTCAATGGACAGGTTGAACATTTTGGACGTAGTATTATAATTGCCCAAAACATCCATGGCTTCACGCATTTTGGTCACAACTTCCTGCAGCGCATCAATACGGTATTCATATTCAGCTTTGGAAAGCTCATACCGCTTTTTGGGAATTTCCTGCGCCTGCTTTAAAGATGCAATGATAGAATCGGTATCAATGCCTGATCCTATGCCTGAAAAACTGATTCCGCCAGAAATGGTACTTGACATAATAACCTCACCGGGAAAATTCTACCTGTATACTTTTTCGCAAGAATATATGCAAAAATCATTCCAATATACAGGTACTGCAACCTATTCCCTCAATTGAAAATATCGGCCATTTCTTTAAAAAACTTTAGCAAAATAAAAGAAAAAAATGTATTATTTTTGACAGCAGGGACAAAAAACCGTGGTTCTGCCTGCCACAGTTTTTTTCTGCAAAGGAGACCGGCAAAGGAAGCAGTTTTGACCTTCCCGTCCGTATACGTTGAATTTGTTCTGAAAACTGCCCACGTCACCTTTGGCGGTACGGTAATCTTTTATGGAACTTCCGCAGAAAGCTATAGACTCTTCCAAAACCGAAACAAGTGATTGATGAAGCAGAAAAAGTTCCTGCTCTGACAGGGTACCGGCTTTTCTGTCAGGCAGAATTTTTGCCCGAAAAAGAGCCTCGTCGGCATAAATGTTTCCGATACCCGAAACAATGTCCTGCTGCAGCAAAAGGGATTTTATGCCTGCGCTTTTGCCCTGCAAAGCCAAAACAAATTCTTCAGGCGCCATTTCCAGAGGGTCCTTGGCAAGTTTTTTCCAAAATTCCCAATTTTCTGCACTTCTGTCGGTAAAAAAACGGCAATAGCCGAATTTTCTGGCATCATCAAAAAAAACACGCTGCCCGTTTTCCAAATTCAGCACAATACGGGTATGTTTTTCATATTCTTTCGGAAAATCATAGTAAAACAAGCGGCCCGTCATTTTCAGATGAAAAGCAAGCCCCAAAACCTGCAGGCCGCCCAAAAAAAACGGCTCTACATAAACAAGCAGCAGCTTCCCTTTTCTGCCGACCTTTAAAATTTTCGGCTGAACCGCTGAAATACTGTCCGCAGAAAGCTCATCCTGCCAAGATTTGGCATTGCACACAAAAACAGACAGCAGTTTTTTTCCGGCCACATCAGGCGCCAATGTCCGGGCAACGGTTTCCACTTCAGGCAATTCAGGCATTGTCCCCTTCCTTCGTTTTTTTCATCCGTGCAGACCGAAGCCTGAAACAACTTCCGCCAGTTTCTGCATGGATATGGGTTTGGCAACATGGGCCGTCATGCCTGCCTCAAAACATTTTTTGATATCCTCTTCAAAAGTATTGGCGGTAAGGGCAACAATGGGAATGGTCTCAGCCCTCGGATGTGCGGATTTTCGGATACATTCCGCAGCTTCGTAACCGTTCATGACAGGCATCTGCAAATCCATAAAAATAAGGTCAAAGGCAGCGGGTTCAGACTGTATGAAGGTTTCCGCCCCCTCTTTTCCGTCACGGCACACAGTAACTTTCATGCCTGTTTTTTCCAAAAGTTTTTTAATCACCACAATATTGATGGGATGATCTTCCACAAGCAGTGCTGACAATTTGCCAAAATCATACCGTACAGGTTCCTGCTGTCCGGATTCCGCCGTTTTTGCAGTGCAGGTATCTTTCAAAAAGGGCAATTTAACCACAAAAGTGGACCCAAATCCCAATCGGCTTGAAACACTTACGGTTCCGCCCAAACTGTCCGTCAGGGCTTTAACAATGGCAAGCCCAAGCCCCGACCCCTCGATTTTGCTGATCATGGAGCTTTCAACCCTGTGGAACGGCGCAAAAATATGTTCAATCTGCTCTTCGGAAATTCCTATGCCCGTATCCTGTACGGTAATGGTAAAACAGGCAATATTGCTGCGTGTGGTGTTCAGCTCTTCCACCAAAACCCGCACAAGGCCGTTTTCAGGCGTAAATTTGACGGCATTGCTGACAATATTGCTGACTATTCGGTTAAAACGCGTTTCGTCGCTGAGCACCCTGTCATTATGAATATTTTCAAAGTGTACGGAATAGCTGATATTTTTCTGGTGGGCCGCCGCTTTAAAAACATCACATACAGCGGTCACACTTTCGGTAATGGAAAAAACGGTATTGGACAAAGTCATTTTTCCGCTTTCAATTTTCGCCATATCCAAAATATCATTAAGCAGATTCAAAAGATGGGCGGAACTTTTTTTAATAATGTTCAGGCTTTCCTCAACCTGCTTCGCGTCATTCAGATCTTCCAAAGCCAAATCGGTCATGCCGATAATGGCATTCATGGGCGTGCGCAGATCATGGCTCATGGACGCAAGAAAAGAACTTTTCGCCCTATTGGCCTGCCGTGTGGCTTCCAAAGCCTGATACAGCTCATCATTTTTTCTCTGTTCTTCAATATACAGCTCGGTAATATCCACACAGCCAAGACAAATGGTTGCCGTTTTTTCGTCATACTGGAAAACATGAAAGCGCTTATAACGGATTTCATCCGTTTTGCCGCGCCTCAGACATCGGAATCCTATTTCAAAATTGGAATTTTGCTTTGCTCTGGCCACAAGATTCGGCAGGGACATTTCATAAACAATTCTTTCCCTGTCGTCCTCCACCGCATAACAGGACAAAATGGCAGGACAATCATTGGAATAACTGCCCGTATATTTCGCCAAAGCCTCATCGCTGAGCATTTGATTTTCATTCCACATCTGATAACGGTCGTTTTTAATATCAACCTGAAAAATAAAATCTATCTGATGCAGCACGCAAAGATCCGTAAATTTTTCTCTGATAATGCGGCGGGTTATGTCATGCAGGGAAATCAGGCAAATCAAATCTCCCGATTCATAATGCTTCATTACTTTAAATTCACAGCGCAGCCATACGGGTTTATTGAAAAAACGGCTTTGAAACAGACAGGCCCCCTGCGGAATTCCCTGTTCATATTTTCTGACAATGCTTTCTTTGTCAAAAAATTGGATAAATTCTTCTTTCTGCTCATCTTTTAAAATAAAATTTTTAAAACGCTCAAGCTCTGCATCAATATTTTGAACGGCAATGCCCTCAAGCTCCCCAAGCCTGCTGAAAAGAACTTCTCTGGTATTCACGTTGTAGCTCAAGCTTCCGTACATGTCCGCCTGAGCCAGCTGCCAAAGCTGAATCTGTTCATTATACAGTTTTTCAGCACGTTTTTGCTCTGTAATGTCCAAAGCCGTTCCGAGAACCTTGGGCTGGTTGCTGTCACCGCTGTCAACAAGAGCGTATTTCAGGCGCAGCCAGCTGTAACCGTCCGTCTGAAAATTATAAAAACGGATATCGCAGGAAGCACTTTCCTTTCCCTGAAAAATCTGTTCATAAAAATCAAGGTAAACGGCTGTATCTTCTTCAAAAACACGCTTTGCGTCAATATGGCTCCAAGGAACATTCTGTTCCTTGTTGCCCGTAAAAAAGCGCAGTTCCGCCTCACTTTCCAAACCCAGTTCATGCGTTGCGGGATTATACGTCCAAACAGTTACCCCCGTTTGGCTGCTTGCAGAAATAAGACGCTTTTTCAGCGTGATATAGGCATTGATGTCTTCACTGGTACCAATGGCAAGAACAGGCTTTCCTTTTGCATCAAACATATTGGAATAACGGATTTTCCGCCACATTTCCGAAGTTTCGAACTTCATGGGAAGATTGGCTTCCACATACAGGGCTCCCTGCCTGAGCTGTTCATGCAGGTTTCTGAAAACAGCGTGAAATTCTTGATTGATTCTTCCGGATTTCAGGACAAAATCCACAAAATTGTCCACTTGGAAAACATCCTGCGAACCTTCGCCGAAAAAATAAATGGTTCCCTGATCTGTTTGCGGACTGTATTCCCAATAAAGAATATTCAAATGCGTAATGGCAGTCTGCAGTTTTACTTTGGCATGCTCAAGCCCCTGCTCGCTGCGGTAAATTTCCGTCCTGTCATCGGCAATGCAGTAAAAAAACGGCTCCTTGTCTTTGGAGTACATGCGCCTTGCCTTGACAAAAAGAATTTTTTCCCTGCCCTGCCTGTCGCGGACAGTACATTCAAACGTAAAGACATTGTGACTTTGCAGCGCCAAAGAAGCTATCAGGCTGTTCCAAATGGTTTTGCTGGCATCATGGGCCAGCACTCTGCTGAATTCATTTTTGAATTCCTGTGCAAAGCTTATTTTATTATAGCCGAGATATTGATAAAAAGCATGATTGGCAAAGGTAATGGTTCCCTTTTCATTGCAGCGGCAGCGAAACACAAGACTCGGCACGCTGTTGCAGATCAGGGCCAGTTCTTTGGATTTTTCTTTCAGCTGGGCCTGCTTGTTCTTAATGGCAGTTGTGTCCGTCAAAAGCAGATTGATGTATTTATGCCCGTTTTCCCGTGAAATTTCGCCTGTCAGCAAAATATGTTTTTTGTTTCCCTCAAGACACAAAGAAGCAGGATATTCAAACCCTTCCCCCTCATTTTTGGATTCTGTAAGCTGAACCAATTCTTCCCGCTTTTCTTCACAAATCAAATTTAAAAAACTGCCTGCATACCTGCTGCGGAAATATTCCTCGTCAAACCCGCATTCCTTATAAAAAAACTTATTGGTTTCAAGAACATTCCACGTACCGTATTCACAGCGGATAATGGCACCGTGCAGATTGTCATAGATCATCTGCAGACGGCCGGACAGATTTTTCTGTGCGGAAATATCTGCAAAAGCAACATACAAAAGCTTGGTTCCGTCTTGGTTTTCATGGATAAAACAGTAAGATT
>CALUWZ010000142.1 GCA_944324625.1 uncultured Mailhella sp.
ATAGTTTTTGATGTAAGAACCGGCCTGCATGTCGTATGAGGCAAGAATAATGCTGCTGTCATTCTCCCGCTGATTTGACGCGTCACGCAGGTACTGCATTATATTGATGTTATTGTTGTATAATTCTTTTAAATTAAGCATGTAAATTCTTTGCAGCGGTTAATAAATAATGGAGTTTCTGCCTTCGGCTTCTGCTTTGTTGAAGTTGATTCTGGCTCTGCCGAGCAGGCTTTCTTCCGTGTCGGCCGTTCTGTATTCGGCAATGCCGAAATTGATGGACGGCGTGGTATTGTCCGGCAGTTTGATTTGGTCAAGATATTTTTGGATGATGCGCTGTGCCAAAATATGTGCTTGGTGATCTTTGGTCATCGGAAGGACAAGCAAAAATTCCTTGTCGCTTATGCGCAGGGCATAGTCCAGTTTACGGATGAGAATTTGCACCAATGTGGCAATTTGTTTCAGAAGTTTGTCTCTTTCCCGTACGCCGTAGCTTTCGACAATATCCTGCCAAGGGCTGATGCTGAACATAATAAGGCTGAAGGGGTGCTGGTAGCGGGTATAGCTTTCGATATATTTCTGAATGATTTCTGAAAGGGCATTTTGGTTGCGAAGTCCCGTAAGACCGTCAATTTGATTGGATATGTCCATCTGCGGCACGTTCTGTTCCTTGTCAAGGAAACGCTGGGCAACGGCGCTCAGGGCATTAGGGAATTTGCTTGTGTCAATGATATAGCCGACCGCGAGTTTTTCGTTGGAAGCAGTTTCGGCTTTATAGGCAATGTAAAGATAGTCGGAAGGAGCATTGTTTTTGAAAAACAAGGAAACAGGCTTATTGATGCTTTTGCCCCATTTGATCGGACTTTCCTCTTCGGCAAACAGTTTTGCCTTGTCCATGCGCGGAATTGCCAAAATACCTGACAGCTTTTTGCCTATTATGTTTCGTCTTGTAAGGGTATAGGCGGTTTCAAAGGCTTTGTTTACATAAACAAATTCCTGTTCGGCATTAATAATGAATGTAGGAAAGGTAAGGTTGTCAAGAATACTGTAATCGGGTTCGGTTTTTTTTGCGGTGTTTTCTTTTTGGAGGGCGGCAGCATTTAAGGTTTGCACAGTGTTTAAGGACTTGGCAGATTCTTGAATTTTGGACAGTAAGCCGGAGGTGCTGCCTGAATTTCCCGCCGGTTTGGATTTCAGAAAATCTTCACGCACGTCTTTATACAATTCCTGTTCCTGCGGGGTGAGTTTGGCCCAGTAGCTTTTTTCAAGAATGGTATTGCGGTTCATTATCCATTTTACAATATTTTTGTTGGCAGTGTTTAAGTTGCTCATACTTTTCAGTCCTGTTTTCACTGTTTCATAATTTAAAATGACACTTGAAAGTTTACCACAATAAAAAAAAAAGTAAAGCCTTGCAAAAAACATGACAAAAAGATTGACACACTGCCCATAAATAGTCAAAAATAAACCTCGCTTAAATCATAAAGGTTAAAAAAATGAAACAATATATCGGAATTCGCTGCAGTAAATACGGACAAGTCCGCATAGGCATTATTGACCATGAGGAAAAGCTTGTGTTCGGTCAGGCCGTTGTTGCTTACAACGACAGTTCCATTTTTTTCGGCAGAATTGTCTGGCAGTGTTCTTCTTTGTCTTCTCCTGAATTTTTGTTAAATAAAATCGGCGAAAAGCCTCAGGACTTAAATGGGGAAGTTAAAACAAAGAGCGAACTTTCGGAAAGCATTGATTTTTGCAAGCCGCAGAATCCTTTTACCATCCGCTTGGCTCAGGAAGAGGAAATTCTTACGGCCGTGCAGAACGAGGAACTGGTTGAGCAGGCATTTAATTTTTGCAGAACATGCATAAACAATCATAATCTTGAAATGAAGCTTGTGGATGTGGAAGTTTTGCTCGATAAAAGCAAAATGATTTTTTATTTTACAGCTCCCACCCGCATTGATTTCAGGGAATTGGTCAAAGATCTTGTGCGTGAATACAGAACACGCATCGAACTTCGCCAAATCGGCGTGCGCCATGAAACCCAAATGCTCGGAGCACTCGGCAACTGCGGCATGGTTATATGCTGCCGCAGATATCTGAAAAATTTCGCTCCCGTAACCATAAAAATGGCGAAGGAGCAGAATCTGTTTTTAAATCCCGCCAAAATTTCCGGTGTGTGCGGACGCTTGCTGTGCTGCCTGAGCTATGAACAGGACAGCTATGACGCCTTTCACAACAGTGCCCCGAAAATCGGCAAACGCTATGCAACGGATAAAGGTCTTTTAAAAATTGTCCGCGCCAATATGTTTAGAAATGTCGTTGTTGCTGTTAACGAACAGGGACAGGAAGAAGAAATTAATGTGGATGAGTGGGAAAAACTGCATCCGTCCAAAGTAAAGGGCTTTGATGAATCTGCCGAGCATGCCGAACAAAACATGTACGGCAATTACATGGATATGAGCAGCGACGGCCATTACGGCGAAGATATGGATTTATCCAAGCTTCTTGACGAAGAATATCAGGATTCCAAAGCAAGCCAAAAACATCATAAAAAAATGAAAAATCATTATCGTCCAAAAGAAAAAAATTATAAGCGTGCGTCTTTTGATGATAGTCATGAATAAGTGAGGAAAATATGTCAACTTTTTATGTAACTACCCCTATTTATTATGTAAATGCTCGTCCCCATTTAGGGCATGCTTATACAACCATTGTGGCGGATACGCTGAAGCGCTTTCACAAGCTTATCGGGTCCGATGCCAGAATGCTGACAGGCACCGACGAACACGGCGATAAAATCGTTAAAGCCGCGGCAAAAGAAAATAAAAGCCCCAAGGAATTTGTTGATGCCATTTCTGCGGAATTCAATGCTCTTTGGAAAGATCTGAAAATAGATTATGATCAGTTTATCAGAACAACGGATGAAGATCATAAAAAATCCGTACAGGCCCTTCTGCAGAGAATTTACGACAAAGGCGATATTTATTACGGCGAATACGGCGGCCATTACTGTTTTGGCTGTGAACGTTTCTACACGGAAAAAGAATTGGAAGACGGCCTTTGCCCTCAGCATAAGACCAAACCGGAATATATCAGCGAAAAGAACTATTTCTTTAAAATGTCAAAATATCAGGATTGGCTGAAACAATATATTTTGGACAATCCTGATTTTATCCGTCCCGAGCGCTATAAAAATGAAGTCCTTGCCATGCTTGAGGGCAATGTTCTTGAAGACCTGTGCATTTCCCGTCCAAAATCCCGCTTGGAATGGGGTATTGAACTTCCTTTTGACAAGGATTATGTCTGCTATGTGTGGTTTGATGCGCTTGCCAACTATATTTCCGCACTCGGCTGGGGCAACAGCGATGATTTGTCCAAGTTTGACAAATACTGGCCTGCGGAACACTTGGTGGCAAAAGATATTCTGAAGCCCCACGGCATTTTCTGGCCGACCATGCTCAAAGCCGCGGATCTGCCCGTTTACAAGCATTTGAACGTGCACGGCTATTGGCTTGTCAAAGATACCAAGATGTCCAAATCCCTCGGAAACGTGGTTGATCCCCGTTTTGCTTCCGAGCATTTCGGACTTGACGCATTCCGTTACTTCCTTTTGCGCGACATGCATTTCGGTTCCGATGCTTCGTATTCCGAAGAAGGGCTTATTTCCCGAATCAATTCTGACTTGTCCAATGACCTCGGCAATCTTTTCAGCCGTGTGCTTTCCATGAATGCCAAGTATTTTGCCAAGGAAGTGCCTGCCCTCGGCGAACTTTCCGAAGAAGACGAACAGATTTTTGCAAGTGTGGACACCGCCGCGCAGAATTACATCCAGCTGTTTAAAGAGGTTCGTTTCTCCTATGCCCTTGATGGTCTGTGGGAACCGATTCGTCTTATGAACAAGTATGTGGACAGTCAGGCACCGTGGACTTTGTACAAGGAAGGAAAAACCGAACGTCTTGCAACGGTTATTCGCGTTCTTTTGGAAAACATGTATAAAATTGCCGTGCTTTTATATCCTGTTATGCCTGAAAGCAGCCAAAAAATGCAGGCTCAGCTCGGCAAGGAATTTTCTCTGCATGAAAAGCTTATTGATGATCTTATGTCCTGCAAAGTTCATCTGCGCACCGGTGCTGTGATTTCCGATTCTTCCAACCGTTTCCCGCAATTTGAAAAAACTGCGGAGAACAGGGAAGAAAAAAAGGACGACAAAAAAGACGGCAAGAAAAATCAGAAAAAAGACAATGCTCCCAAGACTGAAGAAAACGCCGGCAGCGGTTTGATCGAATTTGCGGATTTCCAAAAGCTTGATCTGCGTGTGGGCACGATTTTGAATGCCGAACAGCATCCCGATGCGGACAAACTGCTTCGTTTTGACGTGGACCTCGGAGAAGAAAAGCCCCGTCAGATTATTTCGGGCATCGCGGAATTTTTCAAACCGTCAGAATTAATCGGCCATAAAGTGGTTGTTGTTGCCAATCTTCCTCCGCGCAAGCTCCGCGGACTGGTTTCTCACGGCATGATTTTGACTGCGGAAAAAGACGATCATCTGAGCCTGCTGACTTCTTCTGCTCCCAACGGTTCAAAAATTTCTTAATGGTTAATTCTGTTGACAACAAATTAAGATAAGTATACTTTTTTCGTGATTTTACAAAAAAATGAGTGAGAAACCGATATGGCCAAAATTTTAGATATGCTGCTTGGGGTTTTTTCCAATGATTTGGCAATTGACCTTGGCACTGCCAATACATGCGTATACGTGAAGGGTCACGGCATTGTGCTCAGCGAGCCTTCCGTTGTTGCCGTAAAACGTGACAGAAAAGGCAACAGCCAAGTGATTGCAGTCGGAACGGACGCAAAAAACATGCTTGGCAAATCCCCAAAAAATATTGAACCCATCCGTCCCATGAAAGACGGTGTTATTGCCGATTTTGAAGTGACTGAAGCCATG
>CALUWZ010000143.1 GCA_944324625.1 uncultured Mailhella sp.
CCATAGCCCGTTCCCGCAAGCACATAGAAAAATATTACAATACTGAGGAGATAGGCAAATTCCCTTTGCGCTTGCCCCCGCAGTCATACCGCCCTGCCATAACGGATTTGCAGGATACCGTGACCTATAACGGCATATTTGCAAGCCTTATGCGCTTAAATCTTTCCGTATACACGCCCACCCGTTTTATTTTAGACAGCAAGAAAGAAAAATATGCGGAACTTTTTAAAGATGAGAGTGTAAACAAAGGCTTTACGCAGGAAAACCGCGAATACGGCATACGCCGCCTGACGTCCATAAATTTGATGAAACGCCTTGAAAGTTCCGTGTGGTCGTTCAAGCTCACGTTAAAGCGGATAGTTGACCTGATAGACAACAATATCAGCATGATACACGCGTATGAAAGCCATGCCCGCCAAACTCTTGAAAGCGTGGATTTTTCCGCTGTTTTTGACGATTTGCAAAATCAAGACTTGGACATGGAAGACGAAAACGACGACAGCCTTTTTGCGTTCGGCAAAAGCGTCAAGCTCAATCTTGCGGACATGAATTATTTGTCTTGGCGTGACGACATGCAAAGCGACAAACAGATTTTGGAAGAACTGCTGGAGGACTTGCAGGCGATATCCCCTGAAAACGACAGCAAACTGCAAACCCTGTTCGGCTTGCTCCGCAAAAAAATCACCGAACCCATAAACCCGAACAACAAAAAAGTTATTATTTTTACGGCATTTGCGGACACGGCAAATTATCTTTATACCCATGTCAGCCGTTTTGCCAAGGAAGCATTCAATCTTGAAACAGCCCTTGTCACAGGCACGGCGGAAGGCAAAAGCACCATAAAAAGCCTGTCTTCCAAGCTTAACGACGTACTGACCTGTTTTTCCCCGCTTTCCAAGGATAAAGCCCTGCTCATGCCAAGCAACCCCCATGAAATAGACATTCTCATAGCCACGGACTGCATATCCGAGGGGCAAAACCTGCAAGACTGCGATTATCTGATAAATTACGACATACACTGGAACCCCGTGCGCATAATCCAGCGTTTCGGAAGAATTGACCGCATAGGCAGTCAAAACGCCTGCATACAGCTGGTGAACTTTTGGCCCGACATCACGCTTGACGAATATATCAACCTCAAGGCGAAAGTAGAAACAAAAATGAAAATTGTGGACATGACAGCCACGGGCGACGACAATATTTTAAGCGAAAATGAAAAAAACGATCTGGAATACCGCAAAAGACAGCTGGAACGCCTGCAAAAAGAAGTGGTGGACATAGAAGACATGGCAAACGGCATATCCATAATGGATTTGGGTTTGAACGAATTCCGCCTTGATTTGCTGGATTATCTGAAAAACACGGACAAAAACACGGACAAAAACACCTCCGACCCGCATAAAACCGATTTGGACAAAATCCCCTTTGGACTGCATGCCGTAGCCCCGAAAAAGGCGGACACGGAACAGGGCGTGATTTTTATTTTGAAAAACCGCACGGGCAGTGCCGCAATCCGCAATCAAAACCGCCTGCACCCCTTTTATATGGTTTATGTGGACAATGCGGGCAAGATAGCCTGTGACCATTTGTCCCCCAAAAAATTGCTGGATACCCTGCGTTATCTTTGCAAGGAACACCAAGCCCCCATAAAGGAACTGACAGCCCGTTTCAACCAAGAAACCGACGACGGCAAAAATATGTGCCGTTATTCCGAATTGTTGAACAGTGCCATAGAATCCCTTATTCAAAAAGAAGAAGGCAGCAAAGTGACAAGCCTCCTGAAAGGCTTGCCCGTCAGCTTTTTGGATAAAGCAAACGGCTTGCAGGATTTTGAACTTGTCAGCTTTTTGGTGGTGCAATAATGTACGGCTTGCCCGACGCCTGCACCGTTCATGCCCCCCTTGCCAAAGCGGACGTTTGGAAAGCGCTTGACCTTTCCAAAGAAAAACGCACGCTTTTGGATAACGAAATCAAGCGTTTTAGCCTTATTGCGGAAATAAGCCCCGCCTCCGTGCATATCAACGCAGGCAAGGAAAAACAAAGCATTTTTCTTGTGCAGGCAGACATCAAAAATCCCGACATCAGCCCCAAACTTTTGGAACTCATAGCCAAGGGCATGAAACAGCCCTTTGTGTATCTTTTAATCAATCCGCAGGGCAAAGCAAAAACGGCAATTTACGAACAGAAACTTTTTCACGCAAACTGGCAGAATAAGGAAGATATACACCTTACCCTCCACGGCATAGATTTGGACCAAGTCTGGCAAAACCTTGTCTTGCAAATCGGCGCCTTTGCCCTGCAAAATGAAAACTGTCTTGCGGAGCAAATCAGCTTAAATGAAGAAAAAGAGCGTTTACTCAGACAAATAAGTCTGTTAGAAAAAAAGCGGAACAAAGAAGCCCAGCCGCGGAAAAAGTTGGACTTGCACAGAAAAATCCAAGAATTGCAGGCAGAACTGCAAAACTACATATAAAACCAAAAGACGCAGAAAGGGAAAACCATGGACAAAACACATAAATTGGATATGCACACCAAGGACAAGAGCCGAGAAAATTTTGAAAAACTCAAAGCCCTTTTTCCCAATGCCGTAACCGAAACCGTAAAGGACGGAAAAATTGTCCATGCCATAGATAAAGACATACTCATGCAGGAAATCAACGCCGAAGTAGTGGAAGGCAAGGACGAACGCTACCAGTTTACGTGGCCTGAAAAAAAGAAAGCCGTGCTTTTGGCAAATGCGCCCACCACCAAAACCCTCAGACCGTGCAGAGATGAAAGCGTCAATTTTGACAGCACGAAAAACCTGTACATTGAAGGCGACAATCTGGAAGTTTTGAAACTTTTGCAGGAAACCTATCTCGGCAAAGTGAAAATGATTTATATTGACCCGCCGTACAACACGGGCAAAGACAGTTTTGTGTACGATGACAAACGCACCACCAGCGCCGAAGAATATAAGGACATGGCAGCCACGGACGAAGACGGCAACCTTGTTTATGATTTCAGAGGAAATGCGGAAAGCAACGGATATTTTCACACGGACTGGCTCAATATGATGTATCCCCGCCTGCGTCTTGCCCGTGATTTGCTCACTGATGACGGCGTAATTTTTATTTCCATTGATGACCATGAACAAGAAAATCTGAAAAAAATTTGTAATGAAATTTTTGGAGAAAGTAATAAAGTAGCAACGTTGGTTTGGGATAAAAATCATAGTGCTCAAGCAGGAATTTATAAAGTTTATCATGAATATATATTATGCTATGCAAAATATAAAAAAAATCTTTCTACGCCATGTTCATTGCATAATGATATCTTTGAAGCAGGTGCAATGAAAAAAGTTTCTGGCAGGCATCCTGCTGTTGAATTTACCTTTCCTGCTGGAACTAGATTTGAGGCAGAAGATGGAACCTGTTTTGAAGGTGAATATGGAGGAGTAGAAAAAGTAATTATAAAAAAGGGGAAAATGGAAGCTAAAAATAAACAGTTAGTAGAGGACGTAACTTTACTTGCTGGTTTTACTCAAGCCAATCAAATGAGACAGTTTTTTTACGGTGATAAAGAAAATTTATTTGACACACATGGACAAAAAATAAAAGAATTTTATTTTAGTTCAACAGGAAAAATAAAAATAGTAAAACAGCGAAGTGTTGAAACTCCTCAAACAACATGCAAATTTGGAAGTCAGGGAAGCGCATCAAATGAATTAACTGAGTTATTTAATATTGAAGATTGTCCTTTTAGCTCACCTAAACCTGTAAAAATGATTTTAGATTTTATCAATAGATTTACAGTTGACAATGATATCGTATTAGATTTTTTTTCAGGTTCTGCAACAACTGCACATGCAGTAATGCTGTCAAACTGCTTGGGTAAAAATAATAACTTTATTTTAGTTCAATTGCCAGAAGATT
This sequence comes from uncultured Mailhella sp., assembly GCA_944324625.1. Classification (GTDB taxonomy): domain Bacteria; phylum Desulfobacterota; class Desulfovibrionia; order Desulfovibrionales; family Desulfovibrionaceae; genus Taurinivorans. The sequence goes on from CALUWZ010000143.1 coordinate 3,915, forward strand.
TGGATGATATGTTGACAAGAGCACAAAAAGATGCTGTTAGGACAATACAAAGTGGGATATCTTTTTTAGATAGTATAAAAAAAAGACATACAATCTGCGAAATCGGCAAGGAACGCATACGCCGTGCCGGCAAAAAGATTTTGCAGGAAAACAGTCTGACTGAAAACGATTTGGACATCGGTTTCCGTGTGCTGAAACTCGACACCACCAATATGAAAGACGTGTACTATGCCCCTGCGCAGTACCAACGCAGTCTTTTGGACAATTTGGAAAACAATATCAAGGAAGACAGAAGCCCCGAAGATTTGCTTTTCCAAGTCCTGCTGGATTTGGGCGTGGAACTTTCAGGCACTATTGCAAGCGAAAGCATTGGCGGAAAAACCGTGTTCAATGTGGAAAACAATTACTGCACAGCCTGCTTTGACACAGACTTGACGGACACCGTTATTACGGAAATAGCCAAGAAACAGCCTGTTTATGCCGTATTTCGGGATATGTCTTTTAATTCCGACAGCGTCGGCGCAAACGTGGAACAGATTTTTAAAACTTACAGCCCCAATACAAAAATAACGGTATTATAACATGCAATTCCAATTTAAAGTCCAGCAATACCAAACAGACGCCGTCCATGCCGTTGTCAATGTATTCCAAGGGCAAGGCAAAAATTCCCCTGTCTACCGCATGGACATGGGCAACCGCCGTCCCGCCATGCAAAATCTTGCCGCTCCGCAAGACGACGAAGACGGGGAAGACGGCATAGGCTACAAAAACAGCGAAATTACCGTATCCGCCGAACAGCTTTTGAAAAATATCCAAGAAACGCAGCTCATGCACGCGGTTGTGCCGTCCCAAAAATTGGACACTTCCCTCGGTGCGTGCAGTCTTGACGTGGAAATGGAAACAGGCACGGGCAAAACCTATGTCTATATCAAAACCATTTTTGAGCTGAACAAAAAATACGGCTGGTCAAAGTTTATCATTGTCGTGCCGTCCATTGCCATTCGCGAAGGCGTGAAAAAAAGCCT
>CALUWZ010000144.1 GCA_944324625.1 uncultured Mailhella sp.
ACCAAAAAATAAAACTGTTCTTCCACAGCCAAAGACCATGTGTGCAGAAAGGGATTTTGATTTTCTGCGGGATCAAAGTAGTCGGTGTTGGTGTAAAAGAAAAAATTGGATGCGGCTAACAGCACGCGCCGCAAAGAACGGGCAAGGTAATGGGTTTCGTAGGAGGTTTGGCAGAAAATTAAAAAAGAAAAATAGGAAACCGTCAAAACCGCAAACAGCGCAGGGATAATGCGGCGTATTCTGTTTTCGTAAAAAGTCAGAAAGCTGAAGGCGTCTGCGGCAAGGCTGTTTTTTATGTTTTTCGTGATCAAGTAGCCGGAAATAACGAAGAAAATGCTTACCCCGACGTAGCCTCCCGTAAAAAACGGCACTTCGAAATGGAAAAAAATTACGGCTGCGACGGCAATGGCGCGCAAAACATCTATGTCTTTTCTGTATTCTTTTGCTTGCATATATTTTTATATATAAATAATAGATATTTTATTTTTTAACCTGAGTATCTATATAAAAAATAAAATATTTTGTAAACCTGTTTTTATACGCTTTGTGAAATTATGTATCAGCTGAAGCGTCAGTAAAAAAAATCACGAAGGCAATATAATAATATATGTGTTTTCAATATATTATTGTTGGGAGAATTTTCTGTCCAACTCCGTTGCATTTTTGCACGTTTTTGAATTTTCGGTTTAAATATGAAGATGCCGTGAAATTAACGCCAAATTCGAGGAAAATCCCTCTGCTGTTTTGCGGCGGCTATGGTGAATTGTTAATATCTGTTTATTATGGTTATGATGCGGGAAAAACGTATATAGAAGTTTTTCCCGCAATTTTATTAATGTTTTAATAAGGTTTTTGATTGGTTTCAAAACGTTTTGTTATGGGACTTTTACTTAATTCTCTGTTCATAATTTCATTCAGCAGGGAATATTTGGCCTCAATTTTATTTGTGTCAAAATGAAACAGGCTTATGGTATTTAATGACCTGTCATGTATGATTAATGGTGAAACCGCATGGAGAGGGGTTATGATTTTATAACGGTTTTGCTGGATGGAAATATACAGTTCAAGTGCAAGGACAATTCCTAAAACCAAGAAAACATAAACAAGGAACTTTTCTTTTTTGCTCAAATGTTCCATAACTATCCCTCATTATTTTCTTTGGCTAAAATTTCTTGGGCAAGCTGTTTGATTTCTGGGGAGACTTTGGAACCGCTGTTAATAATTAACTGTAATGCTTCTTTTTCCAAACGGTTTTTGAAAATTTTTTTTGCTTTTGACACTCTGGTTTTATTGCCGCTTTCTTTGCGTGTTGGGTTATGCAAAAAGATTTTTTTTGCAACTTCTGCATTATTTGTACAAAATTTAAAGTCATAATAATGTTCAGCAAAACAGGATAGCCCCACTTTGCTTAAAAGTTCATACGCTGAAAAATTTTCCATAGAAAACTCCTTAAAAAGATTTTTAATGACTAATAAAATTAAAAATAGAATTAGTCAACTATATTAATGAGTTTGTCATTATTAAAGCTTTAATAAGGATAAAGATGTTTAATAAGATAAGAGCGTTTTAGATGTTCCTGTCCTTTAATGTCTTCCTTTGGTTTAATATGTTCCAATGCTTTAATATGATAAGAAGCATTGGAAGATATAAGGCATAAAAAAAGCCCTTATTGCTGATAAGGGCATAAAGCATTTTGAAAGGGGGGCAGGGGTAAAGTTTTGGAAACGTTTTCCCTGCATGGCCTAATAATGAATTATACAGTAAAAACAGTTAGTTCCGTAAAATTGTTTTCGGGCAGGGTGATTCGGCAGGCCTGCAGGAAAAAGCGGTCATTTTCGCGCAGGAATTTTTTTGGGGCGTATTTTTTGTCTCCGACCAAGGGAAAGCCGAAATGGGCAAGCTGGACGCGGATTTGGTGCTTGCGGCCCGTGTAAATGCCGATTTCCGCAAGGCTTTTGTTTTGCCGAACGTCCAAAACTTTAAGGGTTGAAAGGCTGAACAGGGCTTTTGTTTTTTCCCTGCCGATTAAAATTTCTCTGTGCATGCCGTACATTTTCAAAATGTTTTTGGCTTCTTGGGCATTTTTTACGCCGTGGGCGGAATAAACCTGTTCTTTTTGTGCGTTTTCGTCATGGAACAGATAGGTGCACAGATACGGATTTTGCCGTGCAAAGTTCCGTATATCGCCGTAAACCCATGCTCGATAGATTTTTTTGGGATCTTGTTCCATGTCGTTTAAAAGATTTTGTTCGCCGCCTTTCATAAAATCCGTCAAAAAGCGCAGACACCCGTAGGATTTTCCGATAAGCAGGAGGCCTTGGCTTTCCTTGTCCAGCCTGTGGGCAGGGGCAGGCACAAAATCCGCATGGCGGTAATACGCTTTGAGCATATCGGCAATATTTTGTTTTTGGCCTGTTCCGCCTTGGCAGGCAATGCCTTGGGGTTTGTTGACGATTAAAAGTTCTTCGTTTTCATAGACAATGGGGAAAGGGAATTTCTCTTGTATCGGCAGATTATTCTTGCCGTTTTGACTGCTGTTTCTGTCGGTTGTTCTGCCGTATCCCGTGCTGTCTGCCGTTTTTGGGCTTTCGGCAATTGGCTTGCCGCCGTGTTCCGTTTTTTGATTTTGGAGTTCGGCAAAGGGCGGAATGCGGATCAAATCCCCTTCCTGTACAGGGTCGAAGGCGGAAGCACGTTTTTTGTTGATACGTACCTGACCTGTACGTATCCAGCGGTGGATTTCGCTGTTTTCCGCCGTGACTGCGCGTTTGAGAAAATTAAACAGTTTTTGTCCGCCTGCGTTTTTGCCGACAGGAATTTCCTTTGCCATAGTTTTGCACCGATTGTTATTTTTTTGCAGTCATTATATTTGCTGTCAGCGGTTGAAACCGTTTGTCATGCGGTTTGAAATGAAAAATCAGGTCACAAAAAACGATAAATTAAACCAGAAAGGAAAACAGCGGCTTGCCCATGACAATGCTGATGAGCTGTGCAGTGTACAGGCCGTAAATAATAACCATAATGCCGCCTTCAAAACGGGAAATAATGCCTTCTGTCTGTCTGCCCACACGCATGCCGAAAACAAAGAGGAAAAGCGTCAGCAAAATGTTTACGGGCATGTCGCGCACCAAGACGCCCTGCTCCACGGGCAGGGGGCTGATGACGCCCGCAAGGCCGACAACAGCCAAGGCATTGAAAAAGTTGGAGCCTATGATATTGCCGATGACAAGGGAATGTTCGTTTTTTCGGGTGGCGGCAATGGCGGAAGCCAGCTCGGGGAGGCTTGTGCCGACGGCTACAATGGTCAGGCCGATGATAATGTCGCTTATGCCGATGTAATTGGCAATGCCCACGGCACTCCAGACCAAGAGGCGGGAGCTTGCAATCAAAAGGGCAAGGCCTGCAATAAGCCAGAAAAGGGCTTTTTTCATGGGCATGGGTTCAGGCTCGTCCTGTTTGGGCATATTGTGTTCCAGTTCGGGACTTGGTTTTCTGCGCTGTTCTTCACGCAGACTTGCCCGTACTGTGAGTGTTACAATGCAGAAAAAGAGAGCAAGAAGCAGAACAGCGTCAAGGCGGGAAACAGTGCCGTCCCAGATAAGATAATAGGAGAGAAGCGTTACTGCAAGCAGAATGGGGGTTTCGCGCACCATGACATTGCGTTCGATGCCGATGGGGCGGATAAGTACGGTAATACCTAAAATAAGGGCAATGTTGGCGATGTTTGAACCGTAGGCATTGCCGATTGCTATGCCTGCGTTGCCGTTTAAGGAGGCAAGGGCAGAAACCAGCATTTCAGGGGCGGAAGTGCCGAACCCTACAATAATCATGCCTACCAAAAGCTTGGACATGCCGAGGCGGGTGGCGGCGGCGGAAGAACCGTCCACAAATTTATCGGCGCTCCAAATAAGAACATATAAGCCAAGCACAAGACCGACGGCGAAGTATAATAAATCCACGGAATTTCTCCTTTGTATTTCTCTTGATAGGTGTATGGGGATTTGCCTCAAACTTTGCAAAAGAAATACTACATCGGTTGTGCCTCCAAGATATTTTGTTTCAAAGAATTTAATACCATTGCTGAAAGGTTTAGGCAAGAAAATTTTCCCGTGCAAAGCTTTTGCCCTGCGGCATGCGGCACCGGGCGAGGGTTCGTGCTGAAGCCAGCAGTTAGCAATAACGCGTATTTCAGCCAAGGCAGGCTGCAGCTTGAAGCATAAAGAGCAGGCTGCAATTTTTGCAGATAAGCAGCAGGCTTTTTGCACAAAGAATTTTGCCTAATTATGCAAGAGCAAATGCAGGAAAAGTGCGGCAAAGTCTTGAGCGGCACAAAAAAAAGGGGCGTAAAGCCCCTTTGAATATTCGGTATTGTTTCAAAAAACAATTACATGCTTTTTGCAACCATTTTGGTAAGGCGTACAAGTTGGTTGGTGAAGCTGGTTTCGTTGTCGTACCAGAGAATCACTTTTGCCATGTTGCCGTCCATGACGGAAGTCAGTTCGGCGTCAACAACGCCGCCGTGGGTGTCGCCGTTGAAGTCAATGGAAACAAGGGGTTCTTCGGTGTAGCCGAGATTGTCTTTCAAAGCGCCTTGGGAAGCTGCTTTCAAAGCTGCATTGATTTCTTCTGCTGTAGCGGATTTTTCCAAGGTAACGGTAAAGTCAACAATGCTGACGTTGGGTGTGGGAACACGGATAGCCATGCCGTCGATTTTGCCTTTGAGTTTGGGATATACAAGGCCGATGGCACGGGCTGCGCCTGTGGAGGTTGGGATCATGGAAACGGCGCAGGCTCTTGCACGGCGAAGGTCCTTGTGGGAACCGTCAAGAATGCGCTGGCTCATGGTGTAGGAGTGGATAGTGGTCATGAGGCCTTTGACGATGCCGAAGTTTTCGTCAATAACTTTGGTGGCAGG
>CALUWZ010000145.1 GCA_944324625.1 uncultured Mailhella sp.
AAACAGTTTGAAAATTCTCCTGCGGGCACATACGATTTAATTTTAATGGATATTCAAATGCCTGTTCTGAACGGGTTGGAAGCAACAAAGTATATTCGCATGAGTGCCCATGAACAGGCCAAGGACATACCTATTGTTGCCATGACTGCAAATGCGTTTCCCGATGACGTCAAGGCTGCGTTTCTGGCAGGAATGAACGGACATCTGCCAAAGCCCATCAATATCAGTTTATTGGTCAGCACGGTCAGGGAATTGGTGAAAAAATAAAAAAGGCAGACAAAGTCTGCCTTTTTTATGTAATTTGATTTTTTTGCAGTCTTAGTGGTGATGTCCGCCGCATTCATGGGCATGCTGATGTTCGCGGCAGATGGAGCCTGTGGATTTGAGTTCGCCCCTGAGGTATTTTTCCGCAGCTTCACGTGCATTTCCCTGAACGCCGACAACGACTTCCACGTTTCTTTCATTGAAAATTTCTACGGCGCCGCCGCCCATTCCGCCTGAGAGTATAACCTGCGTGCCGTTGTCAGCCAAAAAGTTCGGGAGAAAGCCCGGTTTATGGCCGGGGTTTGGAATTTTTTTTTCGGAAAGAATGGATGTTCCGTCTGTTTCAAAAAAAATGAATTGTTCACAGTGACCGAAATGGCCTGCAACTTCGTCACCCATTGCTGCTGCAGTAATAATCATGATAATACTCCTTTAAATATTAATTTGTTGACCTGTGGACAGGTATGAAATTTGATTGCCGAGAACTGCATGCAAAAATTCAAATTGTTCTTTTCCGGTGCAGTGGCCGGTATAAAAAACAGTAGGATATTCTGCCATTTTTTCTGCAATTGCTTTAAGATTTTTTTTGCAGCCGCAATCGGTTAAAGCATATTGTTTGAAATGAAAACCGCCGACTGCATAATCTGGCCGGAACCATTCCAGAATATTTAAAATTCCTTTGTGGGCACAGCCTGTTATTAAAATTTTTTTGTTGTTTTCTTTGACAAGCAAATATTGTTCGTGCCGAAAACCGTCGGCTTTGAAGCCTGTTTCCGTTAAAAGTTTTAAATTTTGCTTTGGCATGGGAAAAAGCTGTTTTGCCGTGTTTTTGGTTTCAAGGCAGAGGTTTTCGTCAAGTTCTTTTTTGTCTCGGGTAAAAATTATGCGCGGGTTTTCGGCTGTTCTTTTGTCAAGGCCGATAAATTTATTGTCAGCATTGTAAAAGGAACCGAAAGCCTCACTGTGTATGTAAACCGGAGCGTGCGCATTTATTTCAAGAAAATGGGACAAGCCTCCTCCGTGGTCGTAATGGCCGTGTGAAATTATGGCTGAATCGACTTTTGAAATATCAATATTCAGTTTGTCTGCGTTTTCATGAAATTTTTTGCTTTGGCCCATATCGAAAAGAATTTTTTTTTGTTCTGTTTCCAGATAAAGGCTCAGACCGTGTTCGCAGGCAAGGTTCGGATTGTTGGAGGAGTTTTCAATCAATGCCGTAATTTTCATGGCGTTTGTCCAATATCTGCATGACATTGCTGTATATTTTATGCAGAGCTCTGGCTGCTTCGCAGTCAAATTCAGCAATGTTTTTTTGTTCGTTTACGGCAAGAGAAACAGTATCATCATACGGTATTGTTCCAGCAAACGGTATGTTGTTTTCCATGCAAAACTGCTGTATCAGATCGGTGTATTTCGGATTTATGTCCCATTTGTTTACACAGACGCATACAGCTGCCTGCAGGGAAAATGCTGTTTGCACAAGCCGCTTCAAGTCATTAAAGCCTGAAGAAGAGGGTTCTGCAACAATAAGAATTAAATCCGCACCGTTTATGGAAGCAATGACGGGACAGCCTATGCCGGGTGAGCCGTCAATAACGGCAATGTCAGCATCCCGGCTTTTTTCAAACAGGGATTTTTTTACCGCAGTAACCAGTTTTCCTGAGTTTCCCCGTCCGATTTTCAGTTTTGCGGTGGAAAAAATTCTGCTGTTTTCAGTGAATAAAAATTGCTGCCCTGAAATATCGTCTTCCATGGTTACGGCTTTTTGCGGACAGACAAAGGTGCAGACACCGCATCCCTCACACCGCACAGGATTGACAAAACAGTTTTTTCCGTTTGTTTCTATGGCATTGAATCTGCAATGATTTTGGCATATTTTGCAGTTCGTGCATAATGATGCGTCAATAGAGGCTTTTTGGGAGCCTGTAAAATCTGATGTTTGCGGTTCTGAACTGCCTGCCACAGCCAGATGCAGATTAGGTGCGTCCACGTCACAGTCGGCAATGGCTTTGGCTTTTGAAAATGCAATAAAACTTGCGGCAGTGCTTGTTTTTCCCGTTCCGCCTTTTCCGCTTAAAATTAACAGTTTTTTCATGACATGGCCTTTATTTGAGCATAAATGTTGTCTGTCAGGGAAGAAAACTTTTTGTTTGTGCCGTAAGCTGCGGTTCCTTCCGACAAGGTTTGGCCAAGTTCCCTGTCAAAGGGGATTTTTGCCAAAATCGGCAAATTATGCTGCCTGCAGAAGTTTGTAAGCGGTTCGTATGGGGTGCTTTGTTCCTTGTTTATGATAACGGCTGTTTTCTTTTTCATAATTGCGGTAAGTTCATAAACCATGTTCAGATTGTGCAGGCCGAAAGCGGTCGGTTCTGCAATCAAAATGCATAAATCGGCATCTTCGATGCTTTCCATGACAGAACAGGCACAGCCCGGAGGGCAGTCAATGACCGAAAAATCTCCGCCGTCTTTTTGAAGAAGGCTTTGGATTATTTTTATGCCGCTTGCTTCGCCTATATTTAATATCCCTGAATAACAGGAAAGATTTTCATATTGGCGCGTTTCAATCATGCCGATGGGACGTTTGGCTTCCGTTATGGCTTTTTCTGGGCACACAAGAGAGCAGCCGCCGCAGGCATGACACATTTCAGCAAGCAGCATGGGCGTTTTTTTTATGAAAACAAGAGCGTTAAATTTGCAAAAATCCGCACAAGCCCTGCAGCTCGTACATTTTTCTTTGTTGAAAGAAGGAATGAGCGTAAAGACTGTTTCCCTTTCTTTTACAGGAAACGGAAAAAACAAATGTCCGTTCGGCTCTTCCACATCGCAGTCAATGTAAGCGGCAGATTGTTCATGCCTGCGGGCACAGTATGCCAGATTGACGGCAAGAAACGTTTTGCCTGCTCCTCCTTTTCCGCTTAACAATGCAATTTTCATTGTATTCCCTGAAATCCTGCATGAAAGTGGGTTAAAATTTCCAATTTGTTCTGATGAAAAGCTTCGGCATTTTCCTTGGCAGTTTTGCCTTGGGTTTTATATATTTTTATGTCTGCCAGTTTCAGAACATCGGCTGCATTTTGTCCGCAGCGCACGGTTAAAAGAACGTCTGTCTGCATGTCAGCCAAAAATTGCGCGGATTTGGGACCTGCGCCGCCCTGTTCATTGCATGCGGGATTGACGGCAATTTCTTCTTTGCCGTCTTCTTCAAAATAGAAAAATGGAGAACGTCCGAACGTCGGGCAGACATCTGTTTTGTTTTCGTCTAATGGGATTGCTATTTTCATACTGTTTCCTTACCGTTTGTATTGCCGGAATGTTTTGGGCAGCCGCCGCATCGGCAGAATTTTTCTTTTCCGTCGCAAAGCTGAAAATCACCGCCCATTATTTTTAATGGTCTGCCGTCAACCAAAGAATCTGCCATTTTTTTTCTGGCTGCAGTATAGATCTGCTGAACCGTTGTTCTGGCTATTTTCATGTAATTTCCGCATTCTTCCTGTGAAAAGCCTTCTTTGTCAATGAGCCGGATACATTCGTATTCATCCACCGTCATAATGATGGGGAAGTTTTCCTGAAGGCAATTCATTGGATAAAATCCAAGATTATCAGGCAATTTGCATACTTTTCTGCATTTTTTCGGTCTCGGCATGATAGCTCCGTATTATTGGCATATGCTGTTTTATGTCTATACATAGGACCATTAATGACATATGTCAATAACAGGAGCAGGAAAAGCTTAAAAAAAAACGGCAAAAAAATTTGCCGTTTTCTGGAACCACGTAAATAAGAAATTATTAAGTGATTTGCAGTGTTCCCTTAGCTTCGGAAAGCAATGCAATAACTTCTCCCCCACCAATAATTTCATAGCGTGGGTCAATTTGGTCTTTTGCAAAACCGTTATGTACAAGGCAGGCATCGCATACGCAAACCTGTCCGCCCAGTTCCATAAATTGTTCCCAAATGCCGCCTACTTCTTTAAAAGGAGCTCCGATGTCTATTCCTTTTGTAGCATTGGGCATGCTGAACTCCACACCTTCCACCATAAGCAGGATTGTGGCGGAAAGACCTTGTTTCAATGCGTTCAATCCCATTACGGCAGCTACTGTGATATTGTTTTCATTGGCTTTGCCGGTAAAAAGGGTTACAACAAATTCAGTTAATTGCATAGAATCTCCTTTTTATGGATATGCTGTAATTGCTGTATCTCATAAATTTTAAGTGAAATCTGTAATAAAGTCACAAAACATAAAATATTCTTGATTTAAGGAAAAAAAAACGCAAAAATGATTTCAGAGGTGTGTATGAGTATTGCAGATTATGAAAAATTATTTGAAAAATCCTATCCTTTTTGGGAAAATCTGACTGAACGTGAAAAAGAGCTGTTTTGCCGGAATTCTTATATTAAAACTTTTAAAAAAGGTTCAAGCATTAACAGGACGGAACAATGCGCAGGTTTTGTGCTTATTAAATCAGGGCATCTGCGTATTTATATTTTGTCCGAAGAAGGCAGGGATGTCACATTGTTCCGCTTGGGCGCAGGGAGTATCTGCATATTTACCGCCAAGTGCGTTTTGGATTCCATATCGTTTGATGTTTTGATTGAAACGGAAGAGGATTCGGAACTGATAGTATTAAATCCGTCAGTTTT
>CALUWZ010000146.1 GCA_944324625.1 uncultured Mailhella sp.
AATTAGCCCGAACCTTACGGAAGCCTGTCTTTTGCGGGACACTCCCGATGAGGAAAAAATGGACGACAGGCGCTGCAAGGATTTTTTGAGAGCGCTTGCGGATCTCGGCGGAAGCCGCAAAACCGAAAAAAAGGCCGTTCTTTTGACTTCCGCTCCCTGCGAAGATGACAGTTTCATCCGTGTCGTGGCCTATGAACCTGCCAACAAACGTTTTTGGCAGACCAAGAATGTGCGCATAAACGCATCCTATCCCGGCACGGGCGATGCGTTTGCCTCTGTTTTTTTGGGCGCACTGCTGCAAAAAGATTCCATACCCAATGCCATGGCGCGTGCGGCGCGCTTTGTGTATGAAGCCATGATGCTGACTTACGGCTATCACAGCACCTATATTGACGGGGTAATGCTGGAAAAGGTTTTGCCGTCGTTAAGGCACAGGGAAAGCCTGTTTTTTGAAGATTTTTAAAATACTTAATTAAATTCTTGACGTTATTCATTTAAACAGCTATTTATTCTTGTTCAAAACTCTTTAAGGAGAATACCATGAAAAGAACATACCAACCAAGCAAAATCAGCAGAAAGCGTACCCATGGCTTCCGTGCACGTATGGCAACCGCCAATGGCCGTGCTCTTATCAACCGTCGCCGTGCCAAAGGCCGCAAAACCCTTTCTGCATAAGAGAAATCGGTTTCTAACGTTTGTGGGCAGGGCTGAGTTTACTCCGCCCTTTGCTTGCGAAAATCTGATGACCTTTTAAAAGGTCCTTTACTTATTTAAAATCCATGGGCAGACTATGCCGCATATCTGGCAAAAATATCAGCGATTGCTCAAAAGAGCGGAATTTCAGGCCTGTTACAGTCAGGGAGAAAAGCATTTTACAAAACTGTTTATCGTTTTTGCAAAACAGGCTTCTTCTGCACGCATAGGATTGGCGGTAAGTAAAAAAAACGGGAACGCCGTTCAGAGAAACAGAATCAAAAGAATTCTGCGGGAATTTTTTCGGCTGCATTATGATAAACTTGCCCGCACCGAACTTGTGGTTGTTCCCAAAAAACATGTGGATGCAAAAGTATTGCAGTTTGTTCATGTGGAAAAAGATTTGCTTCCTTTTGTTGAGAGGCTTTGTCAGCAAAACGTATCCGATGAATGAGAGTTAAAGGATTTTCTCGTTTATGGCAAAAAATAAGGGAATTTCGGACATTATCAGGAAAATTTTCATTTTTCCCATTCGTGTGTACCAATATTGCATATCTCCCTTATATCCTGCACGCTGTCGCTTTCATCCCTCCTGTTCCGAATATACGGCCATTGCCATTCAGAAACACGGCGCAGTCCGCGGCATTTGGCTTGGAATTAAAAGAATCTGCCGGTGCAACCCTTGGTGTGAGGGCGGTTTTGATCCGGTTCCGGAAACCGTTGAGCCGTGCGCAGGCGCATGTATTCACGCATTTCAAAAAGCAGTGCGATTGATTGTATCAAAAATTACAGGCAAGTAGGAAAGAAATGGAAAATAAACGGATTATTGTTGCTACTGTTATTTGTTTCGTCATTTTGGTGGGCTGGCAGTATGTTGCCGAACACATGGGCTGGGTGCCCAAACAGCAGGAAATAGTGCAGACAGAAAGCACGGATATGCAGACTGCCGCAGCTCCCGAACCTGCCCAAATTGATTTAAAAGACACAACTCCTTTTTATGCTCCCGGTGAAGGGAAAAACATTGTCGTAAAAACTCCTTTGTACACAGCCACTTTCCACAGCGCGGGCGGTGTCTTGGAGTCTTTTGTTTTAAACGGCATTGCCGAAAACAGTTCCCCCGATTCTCCCATGCTTGACATGATCGGCGAGAGCGCAAAGTCAGCCTCCCCCATGGGACTTTTGATTAACGGCCAGCCTTCTTGGAACAAGGCAGAGTGGAAAATCAGCGCCGATAATCTTACTCTTGAAAATGCGGACAAAAAAACGCTTGTTTTTGAAGGCGATATGGACGGTCTTCTCATCAGGCGCGAACTGACCTTTGATGCCTCAACCTATCTTATCGGCGAAAAAGTAACCTATGACGCCAAAGACGGCAAAGCCTTCATTGCCCGTGTGGGCTATACCATTGCAGGCAGCGAATATTCCAGCTCCTCCACCTATAACCCCATGCAGGTTGTCTGGAACTTGGAAGAAAGCTATGACAAGGACAGCGATGTCGGCACCCTGACCGAAGAAGGCATGGTAAAAAGCGGCAACCTGTACTTTGCGGGCCTTGCCAACAACTATTTTCTGAATGCCGTTGCGCCTGCAAGCAAAAACGGCCTCATGAAAGCCCGTATCCAAAACAATGTGTGGCGCGTGGCCTATGAAGAACAGCCCGTGACCGTTAATGCGGGTTCTCCCGTAAGCCAAAGCCTTTCATGGTGGATTGGCCCCAAAAAAGCAGAACTTTTGGAAAAAGCCCCCAATGAGCTTATTAAATCCATTCACTACGGTTTCTTCGGAATTTTGGCAAAGCCGCTTTTGTGGCTTCTGAGCTTCTTCCAGTCCTTTGTGGTCAACTGGGGCGTTGCCATTATTCTTTTGACCGTTTTTATCAAAATCATTTTCTGGCCTTTGACCAAGAAAAGCTATAAATCCATGGAGCAGATGAAGAAAATCGCTCCGCAGATGGAAGAAGTGAAGAAAAAATACGGCAGTGACCGTCAGGCTCTTTCCAGAGAAATGATGCAGCTCTACCGTACGTACAACATTAATCCCATGAGCGGCTGTCTGCCTATTCTGGTTCAGCTTCCCGTATTTATCGCCCTGTACAATGCGCTTCTGAATTCAGAAAATCTGCGTCATGCCGAATTTATCACCTATCTTCCCTTTACCGATATTTTGTGGCTTGCGGACCTTTCCGTAAAAGACCCTCTGTACATTACGCCGCTTGTCATGGGCGCAACCATGTTCCTGCAGCAATGGCTTTCTCCTGCCGTGGGCGATCCCACCCAGCGCAAAGTCATGATGCTTATGCCTGTCATTTTTACGTTCATGTTCCTGAACTTCCCTTCAGGTCTCGTTGTGTATTGGCTTGCCAACAACGTACTTTCCATTGCCCAGCAGTGGTGGACTTTGCGTAAAGTGAGATAGTGCCATGAGTGATTTTAAAGAATTTCAGTCCAAAAACCTTGATCAGGCCATTCAGGATGCCTGCACCTTTTTCGGCACGGAAAGGGAAAAATTGGAAATAGAAATTATCGAAGATGCCAAAATGGGCGTTTTTGGGATTATCGGTGCGAGAAAGGCGAGAATACGCGCCCGTCTTGTGTCTTTGCCCGAATTTTCCATGCCGCAGGACGAACATAAAAAACAAAAGCCCTTTGGCCGTCAGCAAAAGCCCAAAAACCGTCCTGCTCAGGACAAGTTTGAAAACTTGGAAAAAAAGGTCAGGCAGGAAAAAAATGTCAGCGGCTATGACGACGAGGAAGAGGGCGAAAGCCAGAAGCGCTTTCTTGCCAAAATGCAGCCTCCCCACGATCACCGCGATGATGAGGAACTGGATGAGCGTCAGCTGGAGGCCATGGACAGGGAAGCCATGCAGCGTGCCAATTTTCTCGGCAATATGACCGAAGCGGAAATTATCGCAGGCGGCCATTACGAACAGGACAACAGCGGCCGTTATCACAGAACCCGCAATTTCCGCGGCCAGAACCGCCGTTTTGACCGTGACGGTTTTGACAGAGCCGGATATGAAAAACCTGCCTATGAAAAAAATTCATACGAAAAAGCAGGATACGACAAAGCCTATGAAAGAAGCGGTTATGACAAAGGCGGTTTTGAGAAGAAAGGCAAATTCCGCAAGTTTGACCGTCAGGATAAAAACGCACATTTTGACAGAAACGAGCGTCCCCGTTTTGAGAAGAGCGAACGCAAACCGCGTTTTGCCAAACGCCCCTACCGCGGCCAGAACGAAATGCAGGCCAAGCCTGAATATGCGGAATATGAAGGCGTTCAGCTTCCAAAAGTGAACCTGCTTGAGCTTGATCAGGAAAAACTGATTTCCACGGTGAGAGAAACCATTTCTCAGCTTATCCGTCCCATTGTGGGCGACAATGCTCCCATTGAAATCACAGTGGAAGAAAACCGAGTTCTTGCCAAAGTGGAAAGCGAAGATTCAGGTCTTTTGATCGGCCGCGAAGGCCAGCATCTTGCCGCCGTGCAGTATCTTGCCGCACGCATCATCACCACCAAGATGCAGGTGCAGGTCCGCATTCAGCTTGATACGGGTGATTATCATCAGCGTCAGGATGAGCGCATGCAGTCCCTTGCCCACATGCTTGCGGACCGTCTGCGCAAAACAGGCCGTTCTCAGTCCACCCGTCCCATGAGTGCTTATCAGCGCCGTGTCATTCACCTTGCTTTGCAGGATGAACCGGACGTGCAGACTAGAAGCGTGGGCGAAGGCGTGCTGAAACGTGTTATCATTATGAAAAAGCGCAGTGATTTTAATGAAATTCCCGAAGAACTCACTGCGGATCAAGACCAGTTTGAAGATGATGTATTTATGGCGGACGAGGCGGAACTTGCCGCGGAACCTGCCGAAGTTCAGGAAAATAAAGAATAGTTGCAATAAAGAACAAAAGGCCGTAAATTTGTTTTTACGGCTTTTTTGTTTTTGCCATGCTGCCTGAGGCAAACGGATACCGCTGCGGCGCAATGCGGCGGCAGATTTTTAAACGCAGGCGCGATGCCGGAGGTTAATGCACATGAATGCCCATTATGCAGTAATAGGAAATCCCGTATTGCACAGTTTAAGTCCTCTTATCCATCAGCGGGCTTTTGATTTTTTTGGCATAAAAGCACGGTATTTTGCCTATGAAGTGCAGGATTTCAAGGCTTTTAGATCGGAAAAGCGTCGTGTAGGGAAAGAGTGTAGAT
>CALUWZ010000147.1 GCA_944324625.1 uncultured Mailhella sp.
AATGCCGTTGCAGTGCCTGCCCTGAAGGAAACAAACGGAATTGTCCGTACGCTCAGCCTGAAAAACGATCCTGCCATTGCCAATGCGGGCAGTGTGGAAATGCAGGCGGAAAAGGCGCTTTACTACAGCGTAAGCCTTTCCGGATATGACAAAGATTTTGCCAAAGACGCCAAGCAGGCATTTTCCGTGACCCGTGAATTTCGGGATACGGACGGTTATCCCCTGAAGGAATTCCGTGCAGGCGATGAAATTGTTGTTGCCGTGAAAGCAAAATCCATGACCGGCAGACAGGAGCAAGTGCTTATAACCGATATTCTGCCTTCTGCTTTTGAGTTTGCCATGACAAAGGCGGGCAATGCCGAAAGTTTCCGTACGGCAGAAGGCAAAAGCAATCAGGATGTTCTGCAGGAAGAAAAAGACATGTCCGTGGAATTTGCCGACAGACAGCAGGACAGAGTATTGCTTTTTGCAAAACTGACAGGCGATGAAAGTGTATTCCGTTATAAAGTGCGCGTCGGCAGCAGGGGTAATTTTGTGCTGCCTGACATTATGGTGCAGTCTGTGGAAAACCCATTGCTCATCGGCCGTGATTTAACCGTAAAAGACCGCAGAATTATTGCGGAATAATCTATGTTCAAAAAAACGGGCACAGGCTTCATTGTGAAAAAACGCAGTTTTTTTCTTTTGCTGCTTGTGCCTGTTTTTTTGTTTTTTGCAGGCATTGCATTCAGCGCAAAGCCTGATCTTTATGCCAAAACGGAATTTTCGTGGCTTATCCGTGACAGACACGGAAAACTCCTGTGGCTGAGCCTCAGCGAAGATGAGAAATACCGCTATTTTGTTCCGTTAAAAGATATTCCCGAAGAAATTATTAATGCCACCATGCTGTATGAGGACAGAAGTTTTTATTCCCACTGCGGTGTGAATTTTCTGTCCGTGGCACGGGCCGCCGTGAGCATGGCGCGGGGAGGCCGCCGTCTTGGCGCTTCCACTTTGACCATGCAGCTGGTGCGCCTTGCCGAACGGGAAAAAACAGATACCGCGGCAGGCAAGCTTTGGCAGATGTGGCGTGCCTTTGTTTATGAATACCATTATTCCAAAGAAGAAATTTTGGAGGCGTATTTAAATCTTGCGCCTTACGGTTCAAATGTGGAGGGTATCGGCGCAGCCTCTTTGGTGTGGTTTCAAAAGGACGTGCAGAAACTGAATCTTGCAGAATGCCTTGCTCTTGTAACCGTACCGCAAAATCCGGGGGCAAGGAGTCCGCTTGTCCGCCCCAATGCCGAATGGGACAAGGCACGAAAGCGTCTTTTTGCATTGTGGCAGGAAGAATATCCGAGTCCGTACAATGCTCTTTTTGCGGATTTGCCCCTGAAAGTTTTTGCTCCCTCCGATTTGCCGTTCCGCTGTCCGCATGCCGCATTGGAACTTTATGAAAACAGGCCGTCAAAGCCAGAAAATCCTGCGGGGCCTTTTGTGCAGGAGATCCGTTCAAGTCTTGATGCGGACATACAAAAGGATTTGGAAGAAGTTCTGTCCAAATATCTTGCGGATAAAAAGCGGTACGGCGTGAACAACGGCGCCATGGTGCTTGCCGACTGGCGGAGCGGGGAAATTCTGTCAGTTGTCGGTTCGGCAGGCTTTTTCAATTCTGCAGTCAGCGGGCAGATTGACGGAACATCGGTTCCCCGTTCCTACGGTTCCACGCTGAAACCCTTTATTTATGCCTTGGCCCTTGAACAGGGGCTTATCCATTCCAAAACAATTTTGCCCGATACGGAAAAAAATTTTGCAGGCTATGAACCCGAAAATGCCGACGGTCTGTTTAAAGGGCCTGTTTATGCGGACAGTGCCTTGAAAAACAGCCGCAACATTCCGGCCATATACTTGGCACAGCGTCTGGACTATCCTGATTTGTACGGTTTTTTGCAGAAGGCGGATATTATTCTTCCGCAGAAAAAAGAGTATTACGGTCTTGCCTTGGTGCTCGGCGGTGCGGAAATAAGCCTGCGGAATATTGCTGAGCTTTATGCCATGCTTGCCAATCGCGGTTTTCACCGCAAACTCACTCTTTATGCGGGAAAGGCCCCAAAGGAGAAACCGCTTCTCAGTCCCGAGGCAAGCCATATTGTTTTAAAAATGCTGGAAACAAATTCCGTATATCCGTTCAGCCCCGTGCTTGCTTCATGGAAAACGGGCACGTCAAACGGCCAGCGCGATGCTCTTACGGCAGGCGTGTTCGGCCCCTATGTGCTTGCGGTTTGGATAGGGAATTTTGACGCCAGTCCCAATCCCAATTTTATAGGCGCAAAAATTGCTTTGCCTTTGTTTTTTCAGGCTGCCGAAAAACTGCGCCGCCGTACGCCGAATCTGGATAAGCCGTGGTATGACGATACGGATTTGAATATTAAGGAAATAGATGTCTGCGCATCCACGGGCGATGTCAATTTGTTCCTTTGTCCGCACACGGCAAAGGCTAAGGCCTATTTTATCCCCGGAGTTTCGCCCATAAAGGAAACCGGCGTGCTGCGGAAAATTCTTGTCAATACAAAGACGGGGCTTAGGGAATGCCGTGAAATTCCTGGGGAAACAGCTGAAGAAGTCTATGAATTTTGGCCTTCGGATCTGCAGCGTCTTTTTGCCAGGGCGGGTATTTACAAAAAGCCCGTACCGCCGTACAGCCCTTTGTGCAGGGACGAGCAGCCGTATTATCAGGGCCGTGCGCCGCAGATTTCTTCGCCCGTTAAAGGCGTTTTGTATCAGCAGGACAGCAGAAATTCACAGGTTATATTTCTTGCGGCGGAGACCGATGCCGATGCAGATTTTGTGCATTGGTTTGCGGATAATGTTTATTTGGGCTATACCCGAAAAAATGAAAATCTTGCTTATGTGCCCAGGGTCGGCACGCATACCGTGTATGCCGCAGATGAGTTTGGCAGGACAAGTTCCCTTGAGCTTACAGTGGAAAAAGCGGGCCGTTAATTTTTGTCCGGATTTTTTGCAAAATAATTTTGTTTAAGTTGTTTATATTTTCAATTGCCTGATATTATACTTTTAAGATTTTAAAATTATGTTTAATGATAATAAAATTTTTTGTTAACAGCTTAGAAAAGCTGGCTTTAAAAAATTTCCCGTTCATTTGACTTTTCACTGAACTCGTATATAAAAAAGACATGAGATAAAGCAAATGCTTTAGGGAATACGGTGCAATTCCGTAGCGGGCCCCGCCGCTGTAACCCGGACGCAATTTGTTCTTATGCCACTGAATTTTCGGGAAGGCGCAGATTGCGGAAGAAGGGAAGCCAGAAGACCGATCTCATACATACAGGAAAGTCCTTCGGCGGAAAAAGCGATTTTTCACGGTTACCATCCTGTATGCTGGAAAGCAATACGGGTTTTTCTTTTAATAAGGCATTTGCTAATTTATTTTTGTGAGCAGACATGGAAAAACGCATCAGCAGTATTATTAAACGTGATGGCAAGAAAGAGCCTTTTAATGAAGCCAAAATTCAGGCAGCAATTTTTAAGGCAGCCAAGGCCGTTGACGGTGTGGATGAAGAAAGAGCCAGAGTTTTGGCCTATAAAGTACATGCCTATATTGTGGAAAACGGCATCGGTGAACTGGAGTATGCCGACAATTCCATTGAATTTTACAAAGTCAATATTGAAGACGTGCAGGACAGCGTGGAAAAAATCCTTATTGAAAACCAGCACGCCAAAACTGCAAAAGCCTATATTTTATACAGAAAGCAGAGAAGCGATGTGCGCGATGCGTCAGGCGCCCTCATGAAGCTTATGAAGGAACTGACCTTTTCCGACAGCAGAAACTGTGAAATAAAACGGGAAAACGCCAATATCGACGGCAATTCCACCATGGGCACCATGCTGAAATACGGCAGTGAAATTGCCAAGGATTTCAATAAAAAGTTTCTTATCCGTCCTGAGCATGTCAAAGCCTATGAACAGGGCATTATTCATATCCACGACATGGAATTTTATGCTCTGACCCTGAACTGCCTGCAAATTGACGTGGGCAGACTTCTTGACAGCGGATTTAACACAGGCCACGGAGCTTTGCGTTCTCCAAGTTCCATAGGTGCGGCGGCAACCTTGGTCTGCATTATTATCCAAAGCAACCAGAATGAAATGTTCGGCGGCCAGTCCGTGCCTACGCTTGATTTCAGCCTTGCTCCCTATGTGGCGCGTTCCTATGCCAAAAATATTTTGCTTTATCTTGATGCCAATTTCGGCAGCGACGGGCTGACAGCGGACGTGAAAGAAGCCATGCAGGCCTATAACGAGAAGCACAGGCATTTGATGAATCCCGAAGCGCGGGCTGTTCTTTTGGATATTCTTGCACAGAAAGGAAAACAGTACGGCGTAAGCATTGACGGTGAAAAAGCTCTTGATTTTGCCTATAGGCGTACGGACAGGGATACATATCAGGCCATGGAAGCCCTTGTGCACAATCTCTGCACCTTAAATTCCAGAGCGGGAAGCCAAGTTCCGTTTTCTTCCCTGAATACGGGCATGGATATTTCCGAAGAAGGAAGAATGGTAACCAAAAACCTGTTTCTCGCTACAGAAGCAGGACTTGGCAACGGTGAAACCCCCATTTTTCCCATTTCCATTTTCAGCATGAAAAAAGGCATTAACAGGAAAGGCGATCCGAACTATGACTTGTTCCGCCTTGCCTGCCGCTGTTCAGCAAAGCGTCTGTTCCCGAACTTCAATAATATAGACGCAAGCTTCAACAGCATATATTACAACGGCAATCCCGAAACCATCTGTGCTGTCATGGGCTGCCGCACCCGTGTGCTGGGCAATGATTATGACCCGAGCAAAGCCATTACCCCGGGAAGAGGCAATTTGTCTTTTACCACGGTCAATC
>CALUWZ010000148.1 GCA_944324625.1 uncultured Mailhella sp.
ATAATGCCTGCGCCGTCGGGATTGGGCAGACCGCAGCCTGAGCCGCCGCGGTGTGCCATATTGTCCAGCGCCGTTACTGCCTGAAGTACAAGTTCATGGCTTGCGTCTGCGTCTATTTTGGCAATAAAGCCGACTCCGCAGGCATCGTGGCCGATATCGGGATTATACAAACCAAAGTTTTTAAGCATAAAAAATCCTTTTGTGTCAGAAAGTTACCACAGCATTTCATTGTATTTTGGCAGAGGCCATATACTGTCGTCAACAAGTTTTTCCAATGTGTCGGCAAAATAACGGCATTTATTCATAAGCGGAATAAGCGTATCCCTTGTTTCCTCGGCTCTCGGCAGTGCGCCGTGCAGAGAATCCACGCGCTTATGTTCTTTGTCCAGTGCGTCCAAAGCATGGTACAATGCTTCCGTATTTTCCCTGACTGTCCGGTAGTACTGCAGTTCAAAGCCGTTTGCTGCGTCTTGAAGCAGTATTTGTGCGTTTTTGGCACTTTCGGCAAGGGTGTTTAAGTATGCCATGCAGGCAGGCAAAATAATTTCTTTTCCCATGGAATGCGTAAGCTTTATTTCAACGTGGATGTCACGAATGTAATTTTCCAGCAAAATGTCCTGTCTTGCCAGCAGTTCTCTTTCGTTCAGAACTTGGTAATGGGTAAGGACATTCATAATATCGTCGGTATTGTATTGTTTCAGGACGCTGACGCTGTCCTTTAAGTCAGGCAGTCCGCGCTTTTTCGCCTCTTCCTGCCATTCTTGGCTGTAGCCGTTGCCGTTGAAAACAATGGCAAGGTCTTCTTTAAAGAATTTTTTCAGCGTACTGTTGACGGCTTTGGTCAGGCTTGCCCCTTTTGTCAGTTCTGTTTCAAGTTCGATGGCAATTTCATCCAAAGCGCTTGCCATGGCAGTATTTAAGGCGATATTGGCAGGAGCGGAAGACGCGGAAGACCCCACTGCCCGGAATTCAAATTTATTGCCCGTAAAAGCAAAAGGACTGGTTCTGTTTCTGTCGGAAACGTCTTTTGAAAAATGCGGCAGGCTTGTTATGCCGATTTGCATGATGTCCTGTTTCCATTCTTTGCTTTCATGGGAAATGTCTGCAATGTCTTCAATGACTGCCGTAAGCTGCGTGCCGAGAAAAACGGATAAAATTGCCGGCGGAGCTTCGTTTGCTCCCAAGCGGTGGTCATTGCCTGCGCCTATGGTTGCAAGGCGAAGCAGTACGGCGTTTTTGCGCACGGCCCTCAGAACGGCACAAAGGAAAACCAGAAATTGGGCATTGTCCATGGGGGTTTGGCCGGGGTCCAAAAGATTGTTTCCTTCGGAATCGCACAAAGACCAGTTGTTGTGTTTGCCCGAACCGTTGACGCCTGCAAACGGCTTTTCATGTAGCAGACAGTAAAAACCGTGTTTTTCCGCTGTATTGCGTAAAATCTGCATGGTCAGCATATTGTGGTCAATGGCAAGGTTTACGGGTTCAAAAACAGGGGCAAGTTCAAACTGGGCAGGCGCAACCTCATTATGGCGTGTTTTCGCGGGAATGCCGAGGCTGAACATTTGCTTTTCCACGTCAGCCATGAAAGACAAAATCCGTTCATTAATGCTGCCGAAATAATGGTCTTCCAGTTCCTGCCCTTTATCGGACATGGCACCGTAAAGCGTGCGCCCGCAGAGCTTGAGGTCGTCACGAAGTGCAGCATGGCGCCTGTCGATCAAAAAATATTCCTGTTCGATGCCGACCATGGGATAAACATTGCCGGCCTTAGTGTTGCCAAACAGGCGCAAAATCCGCAGTGCCTGCTTTGAAACGGCTTCGTTGGAACGAAGGAGCGGCGTTTTTCTGTCAAGGGATTCTCCCGTATAGGAAATAAATACACTGGGAACATATAATGTTTTGCCGTGGGTATTTTCCAGCAAAAATACGGGGCTTGTGGGGTCCCATGCCGTATAGCCGCGGGCTTCAAAGGTGGAACGTATGCCGCCTGAAGGGAAGGAAGACGCGTCAGGCTCACCTTTTATGAGCATTTTTCCCGAAAATTCATTGAGCAGATTGCCGTCATTGTGGGCGGAGGAAGGACTGAAAAACGAATCGTGCTTTTCCGCCGTTACGCCTGTCATGGGCTGGAACCAGTGGGTATAGTGCGTGGCTCCGTTTTCAATTGCCCAGTCTTTCATTGCGCTTGCTATGACATCGGCATCGCCTTCCTGCAGGGTGCCGTTTGTTTTGATAACTTTTTCAAGACGGGTAAAAACATTCTTGGGCAGGCGTTCCTGCATAATGCGCAGGCTGAAAACATTTTTTCCGTATATTTTGTTGGGAGAGTAGGATTGGTCCGTAAAACAAAAAGGTTCACTCATGGCCATTGCTGTTTTTAATGCTGTTCTGCTGTTGTTCATAATACACTCCTTTTTTGTGTATTCATGAATAAGCAAAAAGCGTGCAAAAAATTTTGTTTTTTTTAACCAATTGAAAATATTTATATTTTATTTTTTTATGATTTTTTGTTCCGTTAAAAAAATTACATTTTTGAAGATTTATTATAATTAAATACAAAAATGTAGAAAATGTCTGCGGCGTGAAACAGGCTGAGTGCCGATTATAGTGTTTGAACGCGTTGTTCAATATAATTTTGATAAATCAGATAGTGAAATGCAACGAATTGCAATGTGAGGCATGTTTCTGTTTTTTAGATATATTTTGTGAAAAATTTATATGTGCCGCAGCAGGGTACAGGCGTATGCGAAAATAAATGTCTGCCGTACGGCAGGAAAATCCATAAATTTCAGGGGGAAAAGCGGATGCTGCTTTTCCCCCTGAATCGGCTGAACCGAAATGACGGACGGTTACTTATTGGAGACGGCAGATCTTCGCATCATCTCAAGTTTTGTGCATTCATAGCTGCCGTCTTTACGGATGAGGAATTGCTCGTGCACATGCAGGAGGTTTTTCTCGTCATTCAGAATATCCATAAGAACGGTGCCGTCTTGCTGTTCTGCTGCCGTTATTGAGAAGCTTCCGTGTTCGTTGAGTTTTATCCCTGAAAACATTGTGCTGAAAGGCTGGAGAATGCTCAGTGAAGCTTGGGAAAACGCCTGCATAACTCTTTTAAACTGGCCTTCGGAATGGGTTATGCCGCTTGCTTTGTCAAGAATTTCCAGATATTCAGGGTTGTCGGGCGTATTGTTTTTGGGATCGATGGGGTGCGGCTTGACAGTGAATTTTTCACCGTTTGCAGCGATAAAATTAAGTTCTGAATCAGGATGCATGCGGGGAAAATCAATTTTCAGCCTGTAAGCCGTATCCGCGTTAACAGAGGCAAGGTTTCCCAGCAAAAGCATATCTTTCGGAATATCTTCAAGGGTTAATTTTCCTTTTGGGTTCAGCAGGTCAAAAAGCTTTTTGACGCTTATGCCTGATCCGACCATGTAGCCGAGTTCAAGAAATTGTTCGGTTGAAAACTGTTTTTCGTCAGGAGACAGTGAAGAAAGTGCCGTTTCGCGGTATTTGGCATTCAGCAGATCAAAGAAACGCTGATGGAAATTGCTTTCCGTTACGTTGGGGGGCATTTTGGTTCCCATAAGCACACTCCACAGCTGTTTGCTGTTAAGGGGCTTGAAGCCGTTTTTGCGAAGTTCCGCCAAAATTTCCGGAACCGAATCTGAAATGATTTCCAGCCAGCCGTTTGTTCTGTATGTTATTTCGTTAGTGCTGTTTCTTTTCAGATTTGCATTGAGGCTTGTCACCAAGTTTGCCAAGGCCTCATATTCCTGCGGGGTGAGATTTTGTTTGCGGCTCAGCGAAAAATATTCGTTGGGGAGCAATCCTTTGAAAAATCTTTTATTCAGCAGACTGTCAATACCGCTGTCTCTGGAAACAGGTATCTGCGTAAAATGCTGTATTTTTCCTTCATAGAACATTACTGCTGACCGTTCGCTGTTTCCGGTGCTTATGACTTCTGCCTCATGGCGCAGGAAATCCATCATGGCAGGCACCATAAAGAATGAATTTGCCTGTTTTGATGCGGCATCTTTTAATGCATTTTGTTCTTCATCGGTCAGCGGCTTGTCCTGAAGCTGTGCCCGTACTGCATTTTTATGCTGATTTAAAGCATATAAGCAGGTATCGGCAATGGCCTCGGCAGGGGCAGATGTTAAATTTTTTAATAATTCTTTGGCTCCGTCCTGAGTTATGCCTGCCATTTTTGCTGCAAAAGAAAGAAGGAACGGTATGGCATCGGCTTCGCCCTTTACGGATGAGCCTGCTTGATACAGCAGCTTATGATAATCCTGAGCCAGTTGGATGACATTGGGCGTAATTACCAACCCGTCGGGATTGATTGTTGATAATTCGCTGACTGCACTGTAAAAAGATTCTTTTTTTCCAAGGAGGGCAAGTTCTGTTACGGCTTCAAAATTGCGGATATTGAAGGAAACAATGGTATCTTTGATTTTGGCTTTTTCGTCAGCGGTAAAAGAATCTGCAGGCAGTGCATCCAGACGGGCGAAAAGTTCCTGCAGGGCTTTCAGTTCGCTTTCAACCGCTTTTTCGACAGCGGCATGGACGTCTGCCGATTCGACCAGTTTGCCTTCTTGGACTGCGGCATCCGAAATAAGGCTGATTTCATTATTAATTGACTGGGTGAAACGGGTGACGTCAATACGGTCAACATTGATGCCACTGAAATTGTTTTCGGGTTTGGCGGCCAGTTTTGCAAACAAACTCCTGAATAAATCCGTTTTTTCTTCGATCATCATGCCTTTTTCGGGCACATAGGAATTGACAAC
>CALUWZ010000149.1 GCA_944324625.1 uncultured Mailhella sp.
AGGCAAATGCCGCAGGCTGCGGGACGTTTGGCGGGCAGTGCCGAAAACAAGCGGGAAGCCCCTGCAGGATTTTTCGGGCAGCAGACAAAAAAACAAATAAAACAAAATGACATGAAAAGAAAAGTGCTTGGATTAAATAATCAGAGGCAAAAAAAAGTCCCCGAAACGGGGACTTTTAAGCACGGATAAAAATGTTTTCCGCAAGGTTCTGCGGTTCCTGTTCAAAGCGGATGAAGCCCTTCAGGCCCGGGTGCAGGGTCCGTACTTCGTTCTGCTGATGATTATAAAGCGTATAGGTTCCCTGTCTGATGCACGGTCTGTCCATGCCGGGAAGCACAAGCCATGCGTCCTTTTCGCTGTTCCATGTGTTTCTGACATCAACTTCCCAAAGGTTTTCGCGGATTTTTTTGCCGAGTTTTGCCGTCATGGGGCGGGGCGTATAGTTTTCGGGAGCTTTTCTGTCCTGCCGTTCGGGGAAGAAAAAGCCCGTGGTCAGCGGACGGGGATTTTTGCCTGAACTGTTGAAAAGCTCAAGCATAAATTCTTCCTGTTCTATGTCCTGACGCTTTGGTGCAAATTTTGGGGCAATGCCCTGCTTTATGCAGGCAAGGTCAAGGGCTGTGCGGTAAACGTCCGTCACCTGAGCCACGTAGGAGGGGCTTTTTGTTCTGCCTTCGATTTTCAGGGAAGCGGGCTGCATGGCGACAAGTTCGTCCATATAGGGCACAAGGCAAAGGTCGGACGGCGCAAAAATTGCGCTGAAGTGCGTACCCTGTTCTATGTCCCAGCAGTCTTCGCCCTGACGGAGCTTTTCTTCTACGGTGAGGGAAATATCAGTGAATTTTCTGCCGCGGTATTCAAAGCGGCAGGGCTGCGTGCACTGGCCCAGATTGGCAGGCCTTTTGTTGACCCATGCGGACATGAGGCAGTGTCCCGAAAGGGCAAGGCACATGGCGCCGTGGACAAATATTTCAAATTCCGTGTCGGGAAAAGCGCTGATGATTTTGGTCATTTCCGCTTTGCCGAGTTCCCGTGCAAGGTTTATTCTGTGCACGCCGATTTCTTTCCAAAATTCCACGGCGGCGGAGTTTACGGAATGGGCTTGGGTGGACAGGTGAATTTCCATGCCGGGACAGTGTTTTTTTGCAAGATGCAGTACGCCCGGGTCGGCAATGATGAGGGCGTCCACGCCGTAATCGGGCAGGATTTTCAGCATTTGGACCACATCGTCAAGCTGTCTGTCGTAGGGCATGGCGTTGAGGCAGTAATAGACTTTTGCGCCTGCGCCGTGGGCTTTTTTGACGCCTTCTTTCAGTTCTTCCAAGCTGAAGCCGTCGCACTTTGCGCGCAGGGAAAGTTCGTTTCCGCTGAGGTATACGGCATCTGCTCCGTATAAAAGGGCGACTTCCAGCTGTTCCGGGCCGCCTGCGGGAATAAGCAATTCTGGTCTTTTTAGCATGTCTTATTTTTTCTTGTAGAGGTTGCGGGTAAATTTTGCCATACTGATAATATCCCCGAGAAAGGAACCTTTTCCGCCTTCAAGCATGACTGTGGGCATGCCTTCCACTTTTTGGGAGCTGCCCGTGCCGAACTCTTCGGCAAGAGATTTTTCGTTCTGAGCGGCGGGATTTGCGGAATTTTCCGCCTGCAGGCCGCGCTGCTGCGGGTTTTCGGTCTGCGGGGCGTTTTCGGCTGCGGCGTATTTGTCCGGTTCATTTTTTTTTTGAATCCTTATCAAAGTCAAAGGAAAACATTTTCGGGTCGTTGAGAATGATTTTTTCGCTGCTGCGCTCCCTGCGCTTGGGCATGAACTTGTCCGCTTCGCCGTTTATGCGTGCAAGGCGCTGCATTTCCAGACGTTTCAGGGTTCGTTCCCGTTCTTGGTGTTTGCGGTATTCTTCGCCGTCCAGCGTGGTTTCCTTGAAATTGGACTGGTAGATGATTTGTTTCAGCTCTTTGTGTTCGTTGATAAAAGCGGTGATTTCGGGAGGGAAGTTCTTGGAGCCGTTCAGGCTGAGCAGGAAAGAGGCAATGTCGTCCTCTTCCAGTATGCCCTTTGCGCTTTCCACGATATTGTTGACGACAGCGTAGTTGCCTCTGCTGAAATGTTTCTGCAGGACAAGGTATACGGGATTTTGCCTGTCGGGAAATTCTTCGGCAAAAAGTTTGGCGCATTCCGCAACTTTGTTCCAGTTTGCATCGTCAACATAGGCGTCCACGGCGCGTTCGAGATAAATTTTTCCCCGTTCTCCGTGTTCCTGTTCTTTTTGTATGGCGTAAAGATAAACAAGGGAGTCTGCCTTGTGGGGCGATTCGCTGACGCTTGACCGTTCAAAACATTCCGTGGCCTGATTGTACAGCCTGTCATAATATTTTTGTTTGCCCACAAGGAAAATTTCTTCAAAACTTGCATTGGCCGCAGGCGTGTAAAAAAAGCGCACAAAGCTTTTTTCAAAATTCATGAGACGCTGCTTCCAGTTTTTGATAAAATGGTTTTTTATTTCGCTGTTGGCGCGTTCGATTGCCTGCATGGTTTTTTGGTGTTTCTGTTCTTCTTCCGCGCTGATTGCAAGGGCTTGACGGGCTATGTCCATGATTGCCTGAACGGTAAGCGGGGAATTTAAAAAGCCGAACGCGCCGAGGGCAAGAAGATTTTCTTTTTCCGTTATCCAAAATTCTTCGTCAAATTTGCTGAGAGGGCGGCTGTCTTCCGGTTCGATAATGACGGCAACGGGAAAAAGCGTGCCGAGCGGATGCAGGCGGAGCAGGGAAACCAGCAGGGCGGCATCGAAATCTCCCAGATTGTATTCGCAGAGCATGAGGGCGGAATAGGTGATTCTGTTTTCTTTGTTGGTTAAAAGGTGGTACAGGGCATCTGCCGGTTCGGTAAACGTCCTGACTTTGATGAAATTTAAATCCATGTCGTCCGCACAGCTGATATTGTCGTCCTTGTTGGCGGAAATAATGATGATTTCTTCAAAAAACGGAAAAGCATTGCTGCCCATGTATCCGTAAGAATCGTCTATTTCTTCTGTAAACATTCGGTGCTCCGTTAATTATCAAAATATTTTATCTGTTTTCATTTATTTTGTACAGCAAAAAAGCAGGCGGCAAAAAAATAATTAAAAAAAAATTGTGTCCATTTAATACTGTTCAACAGAAAAAAAATATGGTAGATATTTACAATAAGATAGCGGGCTGAAGCATACTCCCGAAGGCATAAACAAAAAGTTGGCTAAAACAATGAGAAAGCAAAAACAAAAAATTTTGGTTGTTGACGATCAGCAGATTAACCGATTGCTCCTTTGCAAAATTCTGGAAAGCCGATATGAGGTTCTGCAGGCGGAAAACGGTCTGGAAGCTTTGAAAGTTCTGGAAAAGGAAAAAGATTCCGTACAGGTTATTTTGCTTGATCTTATTATGCCCATCATGGACGGATACACGTTTTTGGAAAAAGTCAAAAAAAATTCCGTTCTCCGCAATATTCCCATTATCGTTGCCACGCAGGCCGAAGGAAAAGAGTCCGAACTCAAAGCCTTGGAAATGGGCGCCACGGATTATATTACCAAGCCTTATCACCCCACAATCATTCTTCAGCGTGTCATCAATACCATTGCCCTGCGTGAAAACTCCATTCTGAAAAATACGTCCGAACGGGACTTTTTGACCAAGCTGTACAATAAAGAAACATTTTTTCAAAAAGTTTCCGCCCTTATCCATGATGATGCGGACACCACGTTTTCCTTGGTGTATTTTGACATCGAGCGTTTTAAAGTTGTCAATGACTTTTTCGGCGAACCCAAGGGAGACGAACTGTTAAAATATCTTGCGGACGTGGTGCGCTCTTTTTCCAATGCTCCCGATTTTATCGGCGCGCGCTTTAATGCGGACTGTTACTGCGTGTGCATGCCCCACGACAAGGTCAATGAGCTGCGCTTTGCCAATTTCGTTATTTCCCATTTGGAGCAGTTTCCCATCAGTCTGAAATTAAATATTAATTTCGGCGTGTTCATTATCCGCGATATTGACATGAACGTCAGCATTATGTGCGACAGGGCAAGCCTTGCCCTGAAAAACATAGTGGGCAAATATGATACGTATATTGAATATTATAATGACGTTCTGCATAAAGCCATTGTGGAAGAGCAGGAAATTTCCAATGAAATGCACAGGGCCCTTGTGGAAAAACAGTTCCTTGTATACATACAGCCCAAATTTGACCTGAACAATTTCAGCGTGATTGGCGCAGAAGCTCTTGTGCGCTGGAATCATCCCGAAAAAGGAATTATTCCTCCGATAAAATTTATCCCCATTTTTGAAAAGAACGGTTTCATTACCGAGCTTGACATGTATGTTTTTGAAGAGGTGTGCATTAAACAGCGTGAACTTCTTGACAAAGGCGTTCCCGTTGTTCCCATTAGCGTCAACCTTTCCCGTGCGGATATTTATAAGCCCAATTTATGCGATTATATTGTGGACATGATGGCCCATTATGGCCTTGACCATCATTTGATTGAATTTGAAATAACCGAAACGTCCTATACGCAGGACTCCGAACAGCTTATTGAAATAGTAACCAAGCTCCGCGAACTTGGCTTTGCCATATCCATGGACGATTTCGGCACGGGATATTCTTCTCTGAACATGCTCAGCGAAGTGCCTGTGGACCTTTTGAAAATTGACATGCGTTTTCTTAAAAACCTCAATGAAAGCGATGCAAAGTCCACAAGCATTATTCATTTTATCGTTTATATGGCCAAATGGCTT
>CALUWZ010000150.1 GCA_944324625.1 uncultured Mailhella sp.
GGTACGCTGTCAGGCGAACACGGCATAGGCACGGCCAAAGCAAAATGGATGGAAAAAGAAACCTCACGCGGCACAATCATGTTCTCACGCAGACTGCGCAAGGCCATTGATCCCAAAGGTCTTTTCAATACTCAAAAATTGGTGGGCATTTAATTATGAACGATATGGAACAGCTCAGACAATCTCTTCTGAAGATTGACGACCTCTTGGCTTCCTGTATGCGGTGCGGAAACTGTCAAGCTGTCTGCCCTGTTTTTTCCCAAACCTGCAAGGAAGCCGATGTTGCGCGCGGCAAAATTTTTCTTTTGCAGAATCTCGCCTATGAACTGATTAAAGATCCCAAAGCTGTCGAAGACCGCCTGACCCGCTGTCTTTTGTGCGGTGCGTGCGAGCACAACTGCTCCACGGGTGTCAAAACACAGGAAATTTTTATTGAAGGCAGAATTGCTTTGACCAGATATCTGAAGCTTTCTCCTTTGAAAAAATTCATATTCCAGTCCCTGCTTACACATCCGAAACTGTTTGCCAACGCAATACGCACGGGTTCCCTTTTTCAGGGGCTTATCCTGCGCAGGCAGAAAAACGGCACGGCTACGGCTCCTTTGCTGAAACCGTTCTTGGGTGCCCGTCATGTTCCGACTTTGCCCGATAAACAGCTTACGCAAAAATACGGAACGCTGACAGGCGACAAGTCCAAAAAATACAACGTGATTTTTTATCCCGGCTGTATGAGCGACAAGGTTTATACCCAAATAGGCGATGCGGTTTTGAAAATTCTGCGTCATTATGACGTCGGCATTATCATGCCTGAAGATTTTTCCTGCTGCGGCCTGCCTGCTTTGGCATCGGGCGACAAAGACGGATACAGTCAGCTGGTGAAAAACAATATTGCCGTTTTTAACCGCATTGATCCGGACAACAGCGCCGATTACATTGTCAGCGCCTGTCCGTCCTGTACGGAAACCCTGCATAAATGGTGGGTGCATTTTTCCGAAAATTACAGCGCGGAAGACAGGGAAAAACTGCAGAATATCAGTGCAAAAGCCATTGATATGCATGATTTTCTCTACAATGTGCTCAAAGTGGACACTTCATCCTTTACACCGAAGGAAGGAGCCAAAGTCATTACCTATCATGAATCCTGCCACCTGAAAAAATCCTTGGGCATTTCCAAGGAAGTGCGCGAACTTCTGAAAATGAACGAAAATTATGTTCTCAAGGAAATGGCGGAAGCGGATAAGTGCTGCGGCTGCGGCGGCAGTTTTACCCTTACGCAGCCTGAACTTTCTTTGAAAATCGGCACCCGCAAATGGAAAAACATTGTTAATACGGGAGCCGAAGAAGTGGCGGCAGGCTGTCCTGCGTGCATGATGCAGATTGCGGATATGCTCGGCAGAAACGGAACTGACATCAAAGTAAAACACAGCCTTGAAATTATTGCGGAAAGTCTGAAATAAGCAAAAAGGAACATGTATGAAAGCAAAAATGTGGGTAAAGTCGGAACGGGGTGCGCTGTGCAGGCTTTGCCCGCATTTTTGCTGTTTGTCCGCAGAAAAGCCTCTCGGCAGATGCAATGTCCGCTATTATAAAAACGGTGAAGTCTTTACGCTTGTGGATACGCATCTTGCCGCTGTTCATGTTGACCCTGTGGAAAAAAAGCCGCTGTATCATTTTATGCCGGGCAGCAAAGCCCTTTCCGTGGGAACTGTGGGCTGCAATCTGCACTGCCTTTGGTGTCAGAATCATTCGCTGATAACGGCAGCCCAAAGCGACAGGGTGTTTTTTTCCGATTACGAAAATTTGAAACCTCTTTTCGGTCAGGCATACAACGCTTCTGATCTGGTGCGTTTTGCCGTTTCCGAAGGTATAGAAAGTTTTGCCTATACTTATAATGAACCAACTGTTTTTTTTGAACAAATGCAAAATATAGCCGAACTTGCCGCGGAAAACGGCAAGAGCAATATCATGGTTTCCAACGGCTATTTTTCCAAACAGGCTTTTGAAGAACTGAAAAGTTTTATCCATGCTTTTAATATTGATATCAAAGCCTTTTCCGAAAAAACATATCAAACGTTCTGCAGCGCCTCATTGAAGCCTGTGCTGGATTCGTGCGTGCGCATAAAAGAAGCGGGCCTTCATCTTGAAATCACCACTCTGCTTATTCCCGATGTAAATGACAGTACCGAGGAACTGACCCTGCTTGCCGCATTTATCAAAGAAAACCTCGGCAGGGAAACAGTCTGGCATTTAAGCGCTTTTCATCCCGATTATGAAATGCGCGGCAATATCCCGACTCCATTGGCTGTTCTTGACAAAGCTTTTGAAATTGGCAAAAAAGCAGGTATCGAATATATTTATTACGGCAATGTCCCCAAGGAAAACAATACGCTCTGTCCGCAATGCAGATCTGTTCTTGTTCGGCGGAACGGCTATTTTGTGCAGGTTTCGGACGGTTTTTCAGGCAGCTGCCCGCACTGCGGACAGAAAATTTCGGGGATATGGCACAGCGGACAACAAGCAAAACCGTGAGTGAAGAAAATGAGCAAAGACAAAAAAAAAGAACAGCTTGCAAATCCTTTTGCAAAGCTTTCCAAAATGAACTTTCCCGATAAGGACGATAAAAAGAAAGCTGCCCGCATAAAAAGCGAACAGTCCAAAAAAGCCAAGCTTTCCGAAATTCCTTTTGACGAAGACGAACATCTTTTTCTGTCTTCAATAGGCGAAGTGAACAGGCTTGGCACCGACAAAAAAATACATGCTGATTTTTCGGACGGCTCTTTTGCCGCCGATACGCCGACTATGGCGGAACTTTTGGAAAAAACAGCCAAAAAGAAAGAAGAAAAAAAGCCTGAACCCAAACTTCCGCAGAAAAAAATCGCCGTGCAGACCGAACATGAGGAAAGCCAAGAGGACAGCGATGATTTTTTCAAAGCCATGCAGGATGTAAAAACGCTGGACGGCAAGGGCAGGGCAGTTGTGCCTGCTCCGAAGGAAAACAATGTCACACCGCCGCCGGTCAGCAATCCTTTGCAGGATTTTATGGACGGAAAACTGGAATTTGCCCTGAATGCAACGGAAGATTATGTGGAAGGCCATATTTTGGGCATTGATCTTTTAACCGTTGGCAAGCTGCAGTCCCGTCAGTACAGCCCGGAAGCGCATATTGACCTGCATGGGCTTAATGCCGAACAGGCATATCACAATTTGGTGGCGTTTTTCAGAAATTCCTATCAGCGGGGCCTGCGCACCGTGCTGGTGGTAACGGGCAAGGGAAAAAATTCCGTGAACGGCATGCCTGTTCTTCGCAATAAGGTGCAGGAATGGTTTATTAAAGAGCCTTTCCGCCGAGTGGTGATCGCATTCTGCACTGCCAAGCAGGAAGACGGCGGAACAGGCGCATTGTATGTGCTTATCCGCAAGCAAAAGAAAAATTACGGCAAAATCCATTGGGATCTTACTCCCACTGACAGCGATTTCTTTTTGTAAGATAAATTTCTGCTGTGTTATGCCATAGTTACACAAGAAAAAATTTTTGCGGAATAAGCCTTGCTGATTGTTTTGAAAATTGCTATAAATAATGTGGAAAAAATATAAAAGGGAAGGTATTTTATGCAAGCTCCTGAAAAAAATTTGGCATTTGATCTCGTGCGTGTTACTGAATCCGCTGCACTTTCCGCAGCCCGCTGGCTTGGTTTGGGCAATAAGGAAGGCGGTGACGGTGCGGCTGTTGATGCTATGCGTCTTTCCTTTAATTCACTGGATATTAACGGTACCGTTATTATCGGCGAAGGTGAAAAAGATCATGCTCCCATGCTCTATAACGGTGAAAGAATCGGTACGGGCGAAGGAGCAAAATTAGATATTGCCGTTGATCCCGTTGAAGGCACAAACCTTTTGGCTTTGGGCCGTCCCAATGCCATTTCCGTTATCGGTGCGTGCGCAGCAGGCACCATGTATAATCCCGGCCCCAGCTATTATATGCAGAAAATAGCCGTAGGCCCTGAAGCCAGAAACGTCATCGACATTGACGCTCCCGTAAAAGACAATCTTAAAAATATTGCCAAAGCCCGCGGCAAAGATATCCATGACCTTGTTGTTTTTGTGCTTGACAAACCCCGTCACAAAAATCTTATTCAGGAAATCCGCGAAGCAGGCGCAAGAATTCAGCTCCATACCGACGGCGACGTGGCAGGCGCGCTCATGGTTGCCGATCCCAAGGGCGGAATCGACGTGATGATGGGTACGGGCGGAACCCCTGAAGGCGTTATCGCCGCATGCGCCCTGAAAGGCGTGGGCGGTCAGCTCCTCGGCCGTCTTGATCCCCAGTCCATGGTGGAAAGGGAAGCCATTGAAAAAGCCGGCGTTGACATGCGCGAAATTCTGTCCATTGAAAGCCTTATTAAATCCGATGACGCATTTTTTGCAGCAACAGGCATTTCCGGCGGTTCTTTCCTGAACGGCGTTGAATTTATCGGCGGCGGCGCCATTACCCATTCCTTGGTAATCCGTGCCAAAACAGGCACCATGCGTTATATCGAGTCTCACCACAACTGGAACAGACTTATGAAATTCAGCGCGGTTGACTACGCATAAGGTGATATGTATGAGCATAGCTATTTTATTCCCCGGTCAGGGGTCCCAAAAATTCGGCATGGGCAGGCGTCTTGCCGAAAAATGTCCGGAACTCATGGATTTATGGCTTAAAGCCGAAAAATA
>CALUWZ010000151.1 GCA_944324625.1 uncultured Mailhella sp.
ATAAACGGAGCGTCAAAAAATCCTCGCTGACAGGCTGTTTTATTGCTCTGTTCGGCTGTTTTGTCATCGGCCTCGGCGATTTTCAGATAAGCGGAAAAAGCCTTCTTGGCGACATACTGGCATTTGTTGCCGCAAGCGTCATTGCTTTGTATTTTTTTGTGGGCGAAAAGATACGAAAAGACATTTCCGCTGTTACCTATTCAGTTTTAAGCTACGGCATAAGTGCCGCAATTCTGCTGCTGTACATTCTGCTTCTGCGGCAGCCTTTTTTCGGCTACACTGCCCAGACTTGGCAGGCTTTCTTGGGCCTTGCCCTCATTTCAACCATAGGCGGCCAATTTGTTTTCAATCTGCTGTTAAAAAACATTTCCGCTTCTGCAGTAACCATGAGCATTTTGGGAGAACCTGTCGGCACTTGTTTTCTTGCATACATTATTCTGCATGAAACAATATCCCTGCAGCAGTTTGCGGGCATTGCCGTAATCATGCTCGGGATATTCATATTCTTTTATCCGTTCCCGCAAAAGCAGAATTAGCGGACAAACGGTACGGCATTTGCCTTTTTCCGCTTTGCCGGCCCTTTTCAGAATGCTGTCAGAAATAACCGTGTATTTTCCCTGCTTGCAATCGGAAGTAAAATCTTTTATAGTTTTAACCGCATAACATTGATTTATCGGTACGATTTTACCGTAACAGAGAGGTATACATGTTTGGAATCGGCACATCAGAACTTTTGCTTATCATGGTTGTGGCACTTATTGTTTTAGGCCCCAAAAACCTGCCCAAAATAGCCAACACCCTTGGCAAGGCCATGGGACAGTTCCAAAAAGCCTCCCGTGATTTTCAGCGTACCATTAATACGGAAATCGCCTTGGAAGAAGAACAGGAACGAAAAAAAGAAGAAGCCAAAAAAGCTGAATCCGCGAAATCTTCCGAAAAAAACAACGCTTAATTTTCCGAAATTTTCATATTATATCTTGCATGCATTAAGGATAGCCCATGTGCTTTGATGATGAAGAAAACAACGTAAAACGCATACTCGGCAGTGAGCCTGTTGTTTCCCGTCCCCTTTCCGATATACGGCCCGAAGAAGAAAACAATGCCGAGGATGAACAGAACAAACATCCCGATACGGATCCGCCGCAGACCGAACAAACCGAAAATACTGACGAACAGCGTTCCGAAAGCACTTTTGAACAAAATCCCCAAAGCTCAGAACGGCAGAAAGAACCATTTACGCCGCCTGCAAAGCTTTCTGCCCAAAATGACCCTGAAGACAACCGCATGTCCCTGCTTTCCCATTTGGGAGAACTGCGTACCCGTCTGACACGCATTGTAATTATGATTTTAATCGGCTTTTTCGGGTTTTACGGCATTTCCGAAATAGCCTATACCTATCTTGCGGAACCTTTGACACGCTTTTTGCCGAGGGGCAGCACGCTTATTTACACCTCACCGCAGGGGGCGTTCTTTACCTATATGAAGGTTGCGCTCATGCTGTCCATTTTGGGCACAAGCCCCTTCAGTTTCTATCAGATTTGGGCATTCATCGCTCCGGGACTGTACAAAGAGGAACAGCGCGCGGTTCTGCCTTTGGCATTTTTCTCAGCCTTTTTCTTTTTGGCAGGAGCTGCATTTTGTTATTTTGCCGTATTCCCCGTAGCCTTTAAATTTTTCATGGGCTTTACCAGCGATTTGGTCAAACCAATGATCAGCGTGGAAGAATATTTAAGCTTTGCCCTGAAACTTGTCATTGCCTTCGGCCTTGTATTTGAAATGCCGCTATTTGCCTATTTCTTGGCAAGACTGCGCCTTTTGACAGCAGACGCCATGCGCCGCTACAGAAAATATGCCATTTTGATTATTTTCATTGTAGCTGCAATTTTAACTCCGCCTGACGTTTTTTCCCAAACCATGATGGCTGTTCCCATGCTGCTTTTATATGAAGTAAGCATTTATATAGCCAAAGTTGCCAACAATCCCAAACAGAACAAGAAAAAAGCGGACAATGAAAATCACGGAAGCGAACAGGCAGAAACCAAACAGTCTGACGCCGAAACCGAAAACACCACAGCGGACACACATGCCGACAACAGCGGCACCGTGACGGAACAGCCCGAAATCGGCAAGCCCCAGCCTTCCGAAAACGAAAAAAACTAACAGCAGGCACAATATGGAAAAAATACAGCGAAAAGCCACATTTTCCCGCTCAACCAAGGAAACAGAAATAACTCTTTCCCTCAATCTTGACGGTACGGGAAAAACAGAAATCAATTCAGGCATAGGTTTTTTTGATCACATGCTCACCCTGCTGGCATTTTGGGCACGCTTTGATTTGGAATTGACCTGCAAAGGCGATACGCACATTGATTTTCACCACAGCATGGAAGATATCGGCATCTGCCTCGGCAGTGCGTTTCACTCCGCCCTTTTAAGCCACAACAATGCCCGCGGCATTGAACGCATAGGCTTTGCAAAAGTCCCCATGGACGAAGCTTTGACCGAAATCTGCCTCGACCTTTCAGGCAGGGCATGGCTTGAATGGCGGGGCGACGAAATTCTTCCGCCCGTCATAGCGGGAGATGAAAAGGATATTTGGCGGGAATTTTACAAAGCTTTTGCTTCAGCGGCAAAAATGAATCTGCACGTACAGTTCTTATACGGCAAAAACGGGCACCACCTTCTGGAATCCGCTGCAAAAGGCGTGGGCAAAGCCCTGCAGAAAGCCGTTATCATCAATGACAATATTGCCTCAAGCACAAAAGGAAGTCTGGATTTATGAAAAAACTGCTCACACTTTGTCTGCTTTTTTTAAGTTTTTGCCTCACGGCATGCAAAGACCAAGCACTCATCCCCAAGCTGCCCGAACCGGTTGTTATTGCGGTTGCACCGTACAATCAGCCCACGCTGGACGCCCAGCTTTTGGCCGGCTATATTCCTGACGGGCAAAATTTGGCTGATGCCGCTTCGCTTGCCCGTTATGACGGACTGCTGAAAGAAAAACTTTCCAAAACACAAAGAAAATATCTGTACCTCACGCAGAAAGATCTGCAGATTTCCATCCAAAAAGACAGCAAAAACAGACCCAATGTCTTGGCAACGTGGGCAAAAGTCGCCCGTGACAACGGCGCAGATTTTATTTTGATACCGCAAATTATCGAACATCAGGAAAAAATCGGAAAAGACCGTGACGTATTTTCCCCTGCACGGCTTATCAGCGATTTTTACCTTGTCAAAGCTGCACACCCGGAAACAGATTCCACTGACGGTTTTCTTCAGGCCCGTTCCCATTACAGAGAAATCAGCAGCATTGACATAAACGTGAGCGGTGAAGATTATATTACGCCGAGACAGCACAACAATATTGAATATTTTGTCAAAGAATCCATCCAAAAAATGATTCGTGAATTCCACTTAACCCTCGAATAGGTGCCCTATGATTATTTTTCCGGCAGTTGATTTAAAAAACGGCAAAGCCGTTAGGCTGAAACAAGGACGCGCGGACGATGTTTCCGTATTTTCCGATGATCCGGTGCTTATGGCAAAACATTGGCAAAGCCTCGGAGCGGAATATCTGCACCTTATTGACCTTGACGGCGCTTTTGAAGGAAAAAGCGTAAACGCCGGCATTGTCAAACAAATCTGCGCTGAACTGAATATTCCCGTACAGCTCGGAGGCGGCATACGCACGGAAGAAATCGCCGATTTTTGGCTGAACCTCGGCGTTACCCGCATTATCATCGGAACCATGGCTTTGGAAAATTTTGCGCTTTTTGAAAAAATCTGCAAAAAATATCCGGGCAGGGTCGGCGTTTCCCTTGACGTATCAGGCAAAAAGCTCAAAACACGGGGCTGGGTGGAAGATTCCGGAAAAGAAATTGACGAAATTCTGCCAAAACTGCAAAATGCGGGCTGTGCCTTTGTCATTTATACGGATATTGAACGTGACGGCATGCACAGCGAGCTCAATTTTGCGGAAGTGGAACGTTTGGCAAAACTAAGCCCGCTGCCTCTCATTGCAGCAGGCGGCGTATCCACCATGGAGAGTGTCAAAAAACTTCTTCCCCTTTGCAAAACAAGTTCCCTTCAGGGCATAATTTCCGGCCGCGCCATTTACGAAGGAACATTAAATTTGCAGGAAGCAATGGAATATATTAAAAAAAATAATTAATTTATTTTTGATAAAAATAAACAAAACTGTTTTATTTCAACAGGATAGTACATCTATAAATAGTCTAGAAAATTTCGTAATGCCCTAAAGCCTTTTGGTATTGTGCCGATAAAGTTTGTGTTGAAACAATAGTCCAAAAGTTTTAGCGCCAACTTGGACTTCCTGTTTCGAACAGAACGGCTATGGAGGTTCTTATGAAGATAAGCAATAATAACGGATTTGAAACCTATCCGCTTGGTTTCGGCGAAATTTCTTCTGTCAGCAAATCTGCTAAAACAGAAGAAATCAAGCTTGCACCGTCTATGCAGAGCCAAGATACTGTTTCTCTTTCAGAAGACGCCAAGTATCATACGATAGCCAAAACAGAAGCCCTGAATGCTTCTGACGTTCGTGCAGAAAAAGTGGCCCGCCTCAAAGCAATGATTGCAAACGGCACCTACGAATTCAACAGCATGGACACTGCAAGAGCTATGGTAAAAGATATATTTGCTGACAGAGAATTGCTTGCAATGAACTGATTTGTAC